>CAIUAS010000376.1 GCA_903897205.1 uncultured Gammaproteobacteria bacterium | reverse complement strand
TTTGTCTTCTAGGGCTTGTAACAGTACCTGGATTCGCTGCACAGACATCGGATAATACAAATGAGCAACAGCTGATTGAAAAACTTTCGCAACAAACAGCGGCCTTACAAAAAGAAGTTGTAAGTTTGCAAGCACAAGTTAAAACTTTAAAAACAGATCACACAGTTGCGCATTCAACTAATCATCATAAGCACCCTGTTAAAACGGTCACTAGCGAGCAAGGCATCGTATCCGAGACTTCAGTCACTCAAAGCTCCGTTCAGCCTGCCCAAGTTAAATCATTAAACAAGCACGCTATCTACATTGGTGGTATGCCAATTATTGCTTCACCATATCTAGGCCAACCTACTACTTTTGAACCTTTCGATTTAATTACCTTCATGCCTAGCGTGGGATTAGATCTTAGCATATTAAAAGAACGTAATAAGACTTATAGCGTGTACCAACAACAGGGCATAGAACTGCCAAGTGATCCAATAGTCCAAGTAAGCGGCGCGTTAGAGGCCCAATACATTAACCAAAAACCTTATGTAGGTAATAAGACTAGCGATATAGATTTAACTCGAGGTGAATTTGATGTTGCTGCCAACATCAATACATGGACAACTGGCTTTTTAGCGTTTTCTTATGACAATGCACCACCAGCAGTGGGCCCAAGAGCAACAAACTCGCATGTTTATATTTATAAAGGATTTATAAACATCGGTAATTTAAGCAAAACTCCATTTTATGGCACTGTCGGACAATATTATGTGCCATTTGGTAATTATATGAGCTACATGATAAGTGATAGTTTGCCTAAGATGTTGGCGCGCACTAAAGCTCGCGCTTTGCAATTAGGTTTCGATCAAGCGTGGGGAGTTAATGAATTAAATGTTTCCGCCTTTACCTTTAAAGGTGATAGCAAGACGAACCTAAATGAAAGTAAATTAAATCAGTTGGGTATGAACATTAATTATGGCATTTCTGAAGCAAAATGGAATGCTACTTTAGGTGGAAGTCTAATCAGCAATATTGCTGATTCTGTTGGAATGCAAGGTAATGGAGCGGGCAGTGGCTTTGGCGGATTTAGCCATACCTCTGGGTCTGTACAACCTGAAAATGTGCTAGTGAGACGTGTACCTGCTTATGATTTATATGGTGTCTTAGGAGTTGGGCCTTATAGTTTAATGGCGGAATATGTGCAAGCATTTCATGATTTCTCATCGGAAAACATGACATATAATGGTCGCGCCGCTGATCCTGCTGCCTTAAATATTGAGGCAGTTTATAGCTTCCCAGCTTTTGACTTGCCAAGCTCATTTGCTGTTGGCTATGGTATGACTAAAGATGCCTTAGCTTTATTGTTACCTGAGCAACGCTATATCGCTGCATTTAATACCACCATCTGGAAAAACACACTCGAAAGCCTTGAGTTACGCCATGAGATTAATTACTCAAGTAATGCAACGGCAACTGGGCAAGGTGTAGCAGTAAGCAATAATGGTTTAGGCCACACAAGTGATACTTTAACTTTCCAAATTGGAGTATATTTCTAAGTTAAATCACGAAATTAACAACCATGGCTTTTAAGCCATGGTTGTTATGGCTCTGCGCCAAGGCAGGAGGCTCGATGCGACGGCTGTTTTTCTATCAAATGCGAATTTTGTCAATAACACTGTTGATCTTGGTTAGTAGCATCATTATTTACTCTTATCTTTATGTTCCTTCTAACTTAACTATGACGATTAGTGAGTTTTATAAGGAATATTGGTATTTGCTCACCAAATTATTTGCTCTTGCCGCTATTTTTATATTATTTGCTTATTCAGTAGAACGTGATTGGCTAGCCACTAGTTGGTTGCAGCGCTTAATCGCCTTTGTTTTAATTGCTTTGTTTATAAAAGAATTTATAAAGTTGATCAATATTGCTGATTTGTTATTAGCATTTATAAATTAATATTTATTATGGGATAGCGTTTATTATGTACAATCGAGGACAGTTTCCTAAAACGAGGTTAAGGAGATTACGCCATAATCTATTGGTAAGAGATTTAATACGTGAAACAATTTTAAAAACTGACGATTTAATAATGCCATTATTTGTTCGATATGGTGAAAATCTTAAAAAACCAATTGCAGCTATGCCCGGTTGTTTTCAATTAACTGTTGATAAATTGGAAGACGAAATAAATGAGCTGGTTAGATTAGGAATAAAAAATATTCTTTTATTTGGCATTCCTGCGCATAAAGATGCATTAGGCACTGATTCATATAGCGATGATGGAATTATTCAAACGGCCATAAGAGCGCTTAAGAAAAAACATTCTGATTTGTTAATCATCACCGATGTTTGTTTTTGTGAATATACTAGTCATGGTCATTGTGGTTATATTACACAGCATGAAAATAAGTTTGATTTAGCAAATGATCCCACCTTAGCATTATTAGCTAAACAAGCGGTAAGTCATGTAAAAGCAGGTGCTGATATAGTAGCGCCTAGTGGAATGTTGGATGGCATGGTGCAGGCTATCCGAGAAGGGCTTGATAATGCAGGTTATGAAACCATTCCTATTTTAAGTTACTCAGTTAAATATGCCTCTTCGATGTACGGTCCTTTTCGCGAGGCGACAGAAGGCGCACCAAAATTTGGCGACAGACGCACTTACCAGATGGATTTTGCCAATGCAAATGAGGCAATAAGGGAATGCGCCCTCGATATAGCCGAAGGAGCAGATATGCTGATGGTAAAACCGGCACATGCCTATTTAGATGTTATTCACCGTGTTAAAGCCCAATTTCCAGAATTACCACTTGGTGCTTATCACACCAGCGGTGAATACGCCATGTTAAAAGCTGCAGCCGGAAAAGGTTGGCTAGACGAACGCGCTGCCACCTTGGAAGTATTAACCGCTATACGTCGTGCAGGCGCAGATTTTATTATTACCTATTACGCTAAAGAAGCCGCACAATGGTTAAGTGAGTGATAAACACATAACAGTTAAAGGCTAATCGCTTTAAGCTTATTTAAATAAGCTTGCTCACTAATATTTTCTCCTTGCTGCATTTTCCAAAGTACTTCTGATAGCACTTCAACCATCTGATGTTCAATATCGTGCGGATTACCAGACGTTTCACAAAGTAATTTATAAATAGCCATAATACCTTGTGGCCTATTCGTGCTGATTTGTTCGTAAATTGCTTGATGTAGTGCCATGTGTAAAAAAGGATTAGCTTCGCCCAATTCTGGCCAATAATCTTTTGCAAGATTAGCTGCTGGATTAGCTAAAATGGCATGATATTCTGGATGCTGCAAAATAATAGTAGCCAGTTGCTGCTCAAGTGGTTCTAAAACTTCTTTATTCTGCATTTTTTGCCACGTGTCAAAAAATGGTGCGCGAAGTTTAGTGCGATCATTATCAAATAGCATTTGTATTATTCCAAATAAAATAATTTACTAATTATTATAAAATGTTTTTTTCAGGATACTCACATAAATCACGTATGATGCAACTCTGACACAATGGTTTACGCGCCATGCAAGTATAACGGCCGTGTAATATTAACCAATGATGAGCATCATGCTGAAATTCTTTAGGAACCACTTTTAATAATTCTTTTTCAACCGCTGCCGGTGTTTTGCCGCAAGCAATTTTGGTGCGATTAGCTACCCGAAAAATATGCGTATCCACAGCAATAGTAGGCTCGCCAAAAGCGGTATTCAAAATGACGTTAGCTGTTTTGCGACCAACTCCATACAGGGCTTCCAATGATTGCCGATCGTGCGGTACTTGCGATTGATGCTGTTCCACTAAAACTTGGCAGGATTTAATAATATGTTTTGCTTTGGTTGGATAAAGATTAATGGTTTTAATATAATCTTTTAATTTTTCTTCACCTAAGCACAAAAAATTTTCAGGGGTGTTGGCAATAGCAAATAGTTTTTCAGTCGCTTTATTAACGGATTTATCGGTTGCTTGCGCAGATAAAATAACTGCTATTAATAATTCGAAAGATGAATGATAAATTAATTCAGTTGTAGGATGAGGGCAGTGTTCACGAAAGCGTGCAAAAATTTTTTGTCGTTTTTGTCGGTTCATAGAGATATTTGCTAATGAGAAATACTTCCCTTCTTTCTTCAAAAAGAAGGGAGCAAAATTTAATATCCTTCGCGCTTAAAATCCATGCGTGCTTGAACCATTACACCCAGAAACTTATGTTTTTTATCTAATAAAACAGTCTTAAAGTCAGGATTTAATGGCTTAAGATAAGTAGCATCACCATCAATTAAAATTTGTTTGAAGGTTGGCAACTTATTGCCTTCAACATAAACAATACCATAATCTCGATCTCTAGGTTCAAGGCTAGGATCAATGACTAATATGGTTCCCTCAGGAAAGCGTGGTTCCATCGTTGTGTCTCTCACAACTAGGGCATATGCATGCGCACTTAAAGTCATGTCAGTCGATATGCTTTGAGTGGGTTTAGAATGATCCTTTAAGTCAGGCCATTCCACCGCTTGTTCCCAAGTGAGAAGAGGAATTTGCATCCATCCACTGACGCCTGGGTTAAAAGTGCCGGGAAGACGATGTTCTGGCAAAGGCTCATCGCCAATAAGTTGACTAATTGAAATTGCAAAAAAATTTGCAATGGGGCTTAAAGTTGCAACTTTAGGATTATCCGTTTCTCCTGAAGCAATGCGGTGTATGACCGGCTGGCCAATGCTCGTACGCCTGGCCAACTCAGATTCTGAGATGTGTATCTCGGCCATTAAACCTTTTAAATTGGAACTGAGTTTCTTCATGGGCTTCACTTCTATAAAAAATGAACTCATTTGGCAAATCCTACCAAATACCCACTATAGCAGTCGCACTATAGTGCAGCCATATTGTAACATCAATTCAATATTTAGATATGCTTTCTTTTAATTTTGCTGACAGGAATTAGCACTTCTCCTATATTATTGGTAGTAGAGCCCGTCGTTTCATGTGACCAAGCATGTCCATAAAGGACCTCAAATGTTACAGGCAGTAAATCTGCTGTGGTTCGATAACGCTCATAGTTCTTAATAAAAGTTTGCCATTGGCGCGGCGTGGTTAAGCCTTTTTTCCGTTCTGTTAGACAATTATGCATCCCCAATGCTTTTAAATCCTTTATCAAGGAAGCAATTTGTGGGTAATTTACCGTCAGTTTCTCCATGTCCATAACCGGATCAAGAAAACTGTTTTTCACCAAGCTATCACCTACATCGTGCATATCCATAAAAGGATGTATATGTTGATGTCGATCAAGCTCTGCCCAGCTTTGCCTGAGTTCTTGTAGTGTATCAGGGCCTAAAGTAGTAAATAATAATAAGCCTTGTGGTTTTAAGGCGCGATTTAATTCATGTAACAAAGCGTCAAGGTTACAGCACCATGCCAACGTTAAGTTGGCGAATATCAGGTCGATGCTATGATCGGCCACAGGCAAATTATTAGCATCGGCACAAATAAAACGCTCATGGCTTAGCCAGCGGGATTGACGTTTTGCGTGTGCAACCATCTTAAAGGCAATATCTATCCCCATTACTTTAGCGTTGGGATAACGTTTAGCTAATTGTTGGCTAAGATAGCCTGTAGCACAGCCTAACTCCAGAATATGATTAGGCTGTAAGCGCATTAAATCTAAGCGCTCAATTAAGCGTTGGCCAATTTCTTGTGGCAAAGCAACGGCGGCAGCGTAGGTGTTGGCGGCGCTATTAAATGATCTGATGAGATGTTTTCGTTCGAAAGGATTGTTCATTTCCGCGTTTATCTACAGGCTTATCTGGGCTATTATAAACAGTTTTTACTTGTCTGCTATAGTCTATACTAAAGGCGTTTCAATTTTAGTGCCTCGCAACCATGCCTAAAATTACAACGTGATGGGTATATTTATTAGGTATTAAATATTAGGAACATTTCATGACATCGCATGCTTTATTTCAAGTGCCTCATTTACTAACCGCGTCCAATGAGCCATTGCGTGAGCTTGAAAAAAGAATTTTAGAACATCAGGTCAAAATTGAAGCTTGGCTGCGTCAACAATGGCGTATGATGCCGCCACCTTTATATTCTTCCGTTGATTTACGTAATGCCTCATTTAAATTGACCCCGATAGATACCAATTTATTTTCAGCGGGATTTAATAATTTAAATGCTGATTTTATGCCATTAGCAATTCAAGCTGCGCAAGCAGAGTTTGAACACATCATGCCAGGTTGTTTGCGCATTTTAATTATACCAGAAAATCATACGCGCAATTTATTATATTTTGAAAGCTTAGCGACATTGCAAGATATTCTGCAAAAAGCGGGCTTTTCCGTGCGAATTGGTTCATTGCAAGAAGCGCTGGTGGCTGAGCAAGAAATTAATTTGCCCTCAGGTAAAACGCTTATTTTAGCGCCAGTTCAGCGTATAGGTAATCGAATAGGGGTAAAAGATTTTGATGCTTGTTTCATTTTATTGAATAATGATTTATCCAGTGGCGTGCCTGAGATATTAAATGATATTGAGCAACCCATTTTTCCGCCGCCTGCATTAGGTTGGTCAACGCGTTTAAAATCGAATCATTTTCATCATTACAATGCAGTTGCTTCCGAATTTGCCAAATTAATTAATATTGATCCTTGGCTAATTAATCCTATGTATCGTCAATGCGATCATGTGAATTTTTTAAAGCGGGAAGGCGAAGAATGCTTAATTGCGCATGCAGATGAATTATTAAAAGCAATCCAAGCGAAATATCAGGAATATGGCATTACTCAAAAACCTTTTTTAGTGATAAAAGCCGATGCGGGCACTTATGGTATGGGCGTTATGAGTATTTATTCTGCCGATGAATTGCGCCAATTAAATCGTAAGCGGCGTACCCATATGTCCACCGCAAAAGGCAATCGTCCCATTACCCAAGTATTAATTCAAGAAGGGGTTTATACCGTTGAAACATGGCAAGGCGCAGTTGCAGAACCCGTTGTTTATATGATAGGCCGTTATGTAGTAGGTGGTTTTTATCGCTTGCACGCCGAGCGTTCCAGCTCGGAAAACTTAAATTCACCAGGAATGCAATTTGCGCCATTGGCTTTTGCCACTAATTGCAATAGTCCAGAAAAATGTGCAGAACCTGATCATTGTACCAATCGTTTTTATGCTTATGGCGTTATTGCAAGATTGGCATTAGTGGCAGCCGCGCGTGAACAACACGAAGTAAAAAATAAATAAGCAGGATTCATCCATGAAAAAAAAAATAAAAAACCCGCATAAGTTGGGTGTGATTATGGATCCGATTGATAAAATAAAAGCCCAGCATGATAGCACTTTCGCTATGTTATTAGCGGCGCAGGCGCGTCATTGGTCGCTGTATTATATGGAACAAAAGGATTTATTTGTATCCGACAATAAAGTATGCGCTAAAATGCACGAACTCAATGTCTCCGATAACGCACAAAACTGGTTTGAATTTAACTGCGAAGTTATTAAACCGCTTGTTGAACTCGATGCTATTTTAATGCGTAAAGATCCGCCCGTGGATCAAGAATATATTTATACAACCCAATTATTGGATTTAGTAGAACAAAGTGGTGTGGTTGTCGTTAATAAACCACAAAGCTTACGTGATTATAATGAAAAATTATTTATTAACTGGTTTCCACACTGTAGCCCTCCCACTTTAATTACACATCAAGTAAAACAAGTACGTGAATTTTTAAATCGACATAATGATATTATTTGCAAACCAATGCATGGCATGGGTGGAATGTCGATTTTTCGTTTAGGCAAAGGCGATTTAAATATTAATGTTGTCATTGAAACCTTAACGCAAAATGGCAATCACTACATGATGGCGCAAAAATATCTGCCTGAAATAGCGCAAGGTGATAAGCGAATATTGTTAATAAATGGCGAACCCATACCATACGCCTATGCACGCTTCGCCGCAGAAGGCGAATTACGTGCCAATATTGCTGCTGGTGGCCATGGTAAGGGAGTGCCATTAACAAAACGTGATTATTGGATCTGTGAACAAATTGCGCCTACCTTGCGGGCAAAAGGCATTTTATTTGCTGGTATCGATGTTATTGGCGACTATTTAACAGAAATTAATATTACCAGTCCGACTTGCATCCGCGAGCTTGATAAAATATTTAACTTGGATATCGCTGGGAATTTAATGGATTGTATATTGAAGAGAATAGAGAAATAAGCAGAAATCTTATTAAAACTTAGTAATTATAAGCTACCGGATTCTCGGATAACCAGAATCCAGTATCATTATTTTTATTCCATAGCTCTCGTTTAAGCGAGAAACCTATCATAGTGAAGGTAGATGAAATGATCAAGAAAATATTGTTAGCGTGGGCAATAATTTATTGCTTGCCCATTGCGTCAGCGTTTGCTGGGCAATTAGCGGCTAATGAAAATAAAACAGTAAATTATTTTAATCATATAAAATCTGAACCTGAATCACTTTACCTATTTTTAAATCAAATGCCTAAAGGCGCGGATCTCCATAATCATTTATCCGGCGCAACTTATGCAGAAGATTTATTAAATTATGCCAAGAGAGATAATTTTTGTATTGATCCCAAAACATTTCTGTTATCACAAAATTCACAATGTCCAGCAGCGCAGCAATTAACCCATATTGATACAGAACCAGACTTCTACCGTAGCGTTGTTGAAAATTGGTCGCTAGCTAATTTTGTGCCTGGCCAGCAAACGGGCGAAGAGCATTTCTTCCCCAGCTTCATTAAATTTGGCCCCATTGTCGAAAAACACACGAGTGAAGTGCTAGCGGAAATTATCTCAAGAGCAGCGTCAGAAAAACTAAGTTACCTTGAATTAATGTTAACGCCCTATGATTTAGGATTAGTAACGCAAGCTAGTGGTTTGGTGGGAAACACGGATAAAAATATAACCTGGAATAATAATTTTTCGGACATGCGTGCGCAATTATTAAAAAATGGCATAAGTAATTTTGCGCAGAAAATTTCGCTGAAAATTAAAACAGCGGAACAACAAGCGCAGCAACAACTAAAATGTGGCACAGCGCAAGCGGATTTAGGTTGCCAGATCAAAGTCAATTATCAATATATCGCCCTGCGAGAAATGTCGCCTTTGCAAGTATTTGCACAATTATTAGCCGGTTTTGAAGCAGCCAAAATAGATCTTTCGGTTGTGGCGGTTAATTTAGTGCAAGCTGAAGATGGTCCTTTGGCCGTTAAAAATTATGATTTAGACATGCAAATGATTGGTTATTTACATGGTGTCTATCCGCAAGTCCATATTTCCTTGCACGCGGGTGAATTAGCGCCTGATAATGTAACGCCAGAAACCTTGCGCAATCATATCAGTCATGCCATAGCAATTGCTCATGCCGAACGTATCGGCCATGGCGTTGATATTGCCTACGAAGATAATGCTCAGCAATTAATGCAAGCAATGGCGAAAAAAAATGTGATGGTTGAAATTAATTTAACCAGTAATGCCAAATTATTAGGCATTCAAGGAAAAGAACATCCATTTCCATTGTATTTGCGCAATCATGTACCGGTTGCTTTATCAACCGATGATGAGGGTGTTTTACGCACGGATATTTCTAGGGAATTTTTACGAGCAGTATTAACGTATCAGTTAGATTATCTTACTTTAAAAAAACTAGCGCGTAATAGTATCACCTATGCTTTTTTACCAGGCGCTAGTTTATGGAAAGTTAATGAAAAAACGTTACCCGTGACTGCATGTGCAAACAATCAACTAGGCAGTGAAAATCCTTCTTCGCAATGTCGGCAGTTTTTAGCAAAAAGTGAAAAAGCACAGTTGCAGTGGCAGTTGGAAAAACAATTTAATATATTTGAATCTGCTATAAGTAAATTAAATTAAATTAAATATGAAATATTTCGTTTACGCGGGAATAACGGGATTTATAAACATTAATCTATATCAATTAAAATCTTCCCATTTTCAACCCGCAGAGGGAACGTTTTAATATCTTCATAGGCAGGCGGCGCTGTTACTGCGCCGGTTTTTATACAAAATCTTGCACCATGACGCGGACAAATAATTTCATCACCTTCAACGTTACCATCCGATAAAGTACCACCATCATGCGTGCACAAATTTTCAATGGCGTAAAAAAGGCCGTTTACATTAACGATTAAAATAGAAATATTTTCAATATCGACTTCGTGGCAACTATTGGTTGGTATATCAACAGCATCAGCAACAGTAATCCAATTTACCATAAAATAATTACTCAAGAATTTTAAATTAAACCGAGTTGTAAACGCGCAGCCTCAGTCATGTTATCTTGCGTCCAGGAAGGTTCCCAGACTAATTCAACCTCGACCTCATTCACTCCCTCGACACCGCGTATCTCGCCCTCAACACGGCCAGGGAAACTTTGTGCAACAGGGCAGGCAGGAGTGGTCAGCGTCATCTCAATTTTTACATCGCCAGTTTCTTTGACAATTATTTTATAAATAAGTCCCAAATCATAAATATTTACTGGGATTTCAGGGTCATAAATTGTGCGAAGCGTTTTAACAATCTCTGCTTCAAGCGCTTGAATATCGATGGATAGAGTGGGTGGTTGCATGCTCATATAATTTTTACTGCACTTTTTTAAAGTTATTTTAGCCTAGCTTGCGGCCGAAGGCTATGGGTTTTGTCCGACATTACTTTGCAATGTTAGCTAATGCAGAGGGTTTATTATGCCTATTATAATCATGGAATAGAAATAATGGTATGTAATATGAACAATCAGTAGTTCCCGTTGAATTTTAGGCGATGGAGATTATTAAAATAACTGGTGAAAATAGATGGAATTACTCGCATTTAAGTCTTCGGAAAAGCTCACGCTAGGCATAGAGCTAGAGCTGCAACTCATTAATCCCACCAGCTATGATTTAGCTTCATGCGCAAAAGATCTGCTGCGTAGCATTAAAGACAGTCAATACAATGA
>CAIUAS010000375.1 GCA_903897205.1 uncultured Gammaproteobacteria bacterium | reverse complement strand
TTTTTGGCAGCACTGGGAGAAATACCCCACATTTTTTATGATCCCAGCGATTCCTTTATTTTCATTGTCTTTTTGCAACGGTCTTGTATTAGAATAAAAAGTTAATTGTGAGATGTAATTAGGAATCTGTAATAATAATGTTATTCCTACGATTAAGAGGGTAGATGCGCTAAAACTATCTAGCCGCTTTGCCAGTTGTATAATCGCAAGTACAGCGAGAAATAAAGCAAGCGTTTTATAGCCCGCTGCGAAGGCGCCCCACTTATCTGTTTTTTGCCAGAAAGAAAATTTATTTCGCTCTAGAGTTAAATCTTTTAAAGTACCCGCCGTTATATCGAGCACCGTATCTTCTTGCTCCGATAAATCGGATTCCTCTAGTGGCGTATTGGTTTGCACCGCTGCCAAATCAGGTTTTTTATTTTTATCCGCGCCTATTAATTTATAGATGCTTTTATAATAATAGCGATAAGATTGGATCGCGAAATTTAAACTAAAAGCAATGTGGAAACTATTAACCAAAATTCTAACCGGAAGCGATTCAATTTGTAGCAACCTATTGGGTATCCAGTTAATACGTTGCGGGCCTTGATCAATAGTATTGAAATATAAAGCCGCATTACTAATGCTATAACCTAACGCTAAAATAGCGGCGGCGGCTTTTCTTGCAGATTCAGGCAACCGTAGCACTCCTAATCTTTTGAAAAATGGATCTAAAAAATTAGTCATTTGTGCAAACACATTACCAAAAATTGCTGCCATTGTAATAGCAAGGCTTGGATAAAAACCGGCATAGGGGGCAAATAAAGCTAATAGAGAGGTGCTTGAAACTGCGGTTTTCCATCCTGCACTCAATATTGCTTCCGCAATCATATAATATTTTTTACCTGAACTCGTTTGTGCTTTTGCACGCTCGCCTTGCCAACCAAATAATTGTTGAATGCGGGTCGGCATGCTTCTTTGATTAGTGCTTATTAAAAGCAACGAGGCGCCTAAATAAAAAGCAAGCACGCCATACTGCCATGAATCTGTTAAGTCGGTGATATTATGATCTAGCGTTTTTATTTGATTACGAATAAATGCCGGTGAATCTGCTGACTCCACTAAGTGCTTTAAAAAGCCATTGGCAGAAGCAAAATATAATAAGACGGTTGGAATATTGTAAGGAATACTCAAAAGATGACTAAGAACAACTCGCCGTGTACTTAAATTTTGCGGCAATAACGAAGTTTGTTCATTATTATCAGATTGATTTTCAACTAACACTAGCGGCCCCCATTTTATTATTTATTTAATGCCGGAGCGCTAAAGAATACCAAAAAAAACTACAGACTTCCATGCAATAATAAAAAGCTTAGCGTGAGCTTACCCGCAAAAAAAAATAAATTAGGAATGCTTAATGGTTGGAATATAAATTATTTGCACTGTATTACCATCCGGATCTAAACAGTAAAAACTACGCGCGTCATCTCGATGCGTGCGCGGCGCCGTTTTCATCTGCACATTTTTTGCTTTTAAATACTCGTACCAAACGTCCACCTCGTCAATTTCAGCAATAATAAATCCAATATGATCTAAACGTTGATGCGGTGCCGGATTAAATTCAGGTTTAGCTCGATGTAAGGCTAAATTATCATTTCCTGAAGTTAAATAAATATTATCTTCATCAGGTTGCCAATCAATTTGCATGCCCAATAGTTCTTTATAAAAAAATACACATTCAGCGAATTGTTGCACGAATAATGCAACATGACGTAAGCCAGCAGTGGGTTTTGGTTTTTGCATAGGTGACAATCCTATTATATTTATTTAATCGTGTAAAAACTCTGGGCCAAAGGATTCAGGTAACAGTTCACTTAATGTCATGGTTATTTTAGTGTTAGCGTCATTACTAAACATATGAACCTGAGTGTTTTCTTGAGCAAATTCTCGGATACGTTGACGGCAAGCACCACAAGGTACGCAAGGCTTATCGCCACTGGAAATAATAACAACCTCGGTGATTTGATTGGCGCCATTCATTGCAATCATATTACCTATCGCACCCGCTTCAGCACATTGTGTTAATGGATAAGCTGCATTTTCAACATTGCACCCTGCAAAGAATTCGTCTTTTATCGTATTAATACAAGCGCCCACTTTAAACTTTGAATAAGGCGCATAAGCATTTTCTTTAGCGGCCTGGGCTTTTAATAACATAGCGGCAATTTTTTCTTCAATGGTCATAGTTTAATAGCTCCTTTTTAGTAATCTCTTTTACCTGGGAATGGTTATTCAATAATCATAGCGAAGGCTAATAACGCACTAAAATATAGCATATTAATTCATAAATAAGAAAACAAGGCCAATGATAGTTTTATTTAACTTTTCGATAAATCGTCGTATCAATGTGCTTGAAGCGGTCATTAACGCCATATAGTGATTCTGAATGGCCTAAAATCAGGATGCCATCCGAGGTCAGGGAGTCAGCAAAATTTTCTACTATTGCTCTTTTCTTTTCCTGATCAAAGTAAATAAGCACATTGCGGCAAAAAATAATATCAAATTTCTCAGGGTGATTTCTGCTTTCTAGTAAATTGTGCCGCATAAAGCGCACGTGTTTTTTTATAAAAGGTTTTACTTTCACTAAATCTGCGTTTTTACCGGTGCCTTGCAGAAAAGCAAATTTAAGCCGCTTAATATCGATTTTTTCGACTTGTGCTTTTGGATAGATTGCTTTATTCGCCAAGGAAAGCACTTGTGAATCTATATCGGTGGCGATAATTTCTAAAGTGCTATTCTCGGTTAATACCTCCTGGGCGGCGATAGCAATCGAATAAGGTTCTTCGCCGGTTGAACAGCCGGCCGACCAGATACGAATTTTATTTTTTCCTGACTTATCACGCAGTATTCGCGGTAATTCAACCTGCTTCAAAAAAATAAAATGGTGATTTTCGCGAAAAAAAAAGGTTACGTTGGTCGTGATGCTATTAATAAAGGCGGCCATTTCTTGTTCAGGTTTGGTTTTCAATAAATGAATATATTCAGCAAAACTAGCTAACCCCAACTCATCACGCACACGTTTGACTAATCTATTATAGACCATAGAATATTTATGATCCGTCAGTGCAAGGCCAATATGTTCATTGGCCAATTGCTGCAATTCATTAAAATTTGCTTGCGTGTAGGGTATTTCGTGAGGTTTTATCATAAATTAAATTGATTTAAAATTCTTTCCACCCTTCTTCGTCCACCTCGGTATCATCGAGCGGTTTTTTATATTTGTTTTTAATATTATCTTTATTGATTAGAAGCGGTTTTTTTAGGGGCTTGCTTAATTTTTCTTTTTCGTCGTATTGAGCAATCTGCATATGTTCAGGTAATTTAAAGAAGTTTACTAAAGCCATCATATGCTGCGCCTGGGCTTCCAATGATTCTGCCGCTGCCGCTGATTCTTCTACTAAAGCTGCATTTTGCTGGGTCGCATCATCCATATGGTAAACAGTATGACTGACTTGTTCGATACCGCTGCTTTGTTCTATAGAAGCTGAACTTATTTCGCTCATAAGTGCTGTCACTTGTTTAACCGCCGCTAAAATATCATTCATGGTTGCCCCAGCATTGTCCACTAATCGCGTACCACTTTCGATTTTGGCAACAGAATCTTCAATCAAGGTTTTAATTTCTTTGGCCGCTGCCGAGGATCTTTGCGCTAAGTTTCTCACTTCATTGGCAACCACCGCAAAACCACGCCCTTGCTCACCGGCCCTTGCGGCCTCAACCGCAGCGTTTAAGGCGAGTAAATTGGTCTGAAAAGCGATCCCATCGATCACACTGATAATATCAACTACTTTGTTCGAACTCGCATTAATGGCCGCCATGGTTGTGATGACCTCACTCACCACGATTCCGCCTTTATGCGCCACTTCGGAAGCGTGGACCGCTAATCCATTTGCGTGAGTGGCATTCTCAGCGTTTTGTTTAACCGTAGAAGTAAGCTCTTCAAGACTTGCCGAGGTTTCTTCCAAGGAAGCGGCTTGTTGTTCAGTCCGTTTGGATAAATCATTATTACCTGCCGCTATTTCTCTGGCAGCCTGATTAATCGCGTTTGTATATTGAATAATTTCTTTAGTTAATCGTTGCAACGTTTGCACCATCAGATTGGCATCAGTTTTTAATTGGCCGAACGTGCCTTTATATTCATTATTAACATGGACCGTCAAATCACCCTTGTTCAAGGCATTATAGACATGAGCAATTTCACTGATAATTAATTGACAGTTTTCTGCGAATTTATTTAAGGCTTCTCCTAAAATATAAGCAAAACCTTGTTTGTTTTCTAATGGCACACGCTTAGTCAAATCACCCTGGCTTGCTTCTTCCACCACCAGCTGCACTTCTTTAATGACCGTAGAAATATTGTTGGACATTATATTAAAGCTCAAAGCAACTTCAGCCAACTCATCTTTGCTGTCTAATTTAACTTCTGTATTTAACTGACCATTGGCAATCTGATTAGCGCCCGCCACTAAACGTCGAATGCCACGCACGATGGAAATATAAGTGCCGACAAATAAATAAACCAGGAGAATTAAACTAAAGATGACGACAGCTATATTCAGGTATAATTTATACAAAAAATTATCGATACGTTTTTGCAATAATTGTTCCAACGCATTTGCACTGTTATCATAAAATTTATAGCTAGCATCAATTATTTCCTGAGAAAGGTTCTTAATGTGCGACTCGCTTTCGAGAAATTTACCTGTCAAAATATCTTTATTGACCATCTCGAAAAACTGGCTTGTTTTTGCATTTAAGACGGGCATAAAAGGCGATAGGCTGCTGGAATACATGGGGGAAGCACCCAAAACTTTGTTGGTATTAGCCTCGAGCGCCGGCAAATAAAAGTTTTTTATCAGCGTCATCCAAATATTAAGCTGTGTTTTATCGGCTTCGCTCAATTTTTTACTGGAGGCCGCTGAAACAATTAAATCCCTTATCTGTGCGATATTTTCAATATTATTTGGCAATTTAGTTGTGTAATTGTCCATTAAATAATAGGTGTCAATATCAGGATCTAACGTCAAGTTAGAAGTATCGGCAGCATGCACAATTAATAAGGTTAATTGATTTATAAAACTTGAATATTCGTCCCATAATAACCTGGCATTCGCCGGAGCCACTTCTCTGGATTTCAAGTTATTCCATTGTGCCACGATCCCCTTCCATTGCTCGGTGGTTTGTAGAGTATTGCCGAGCTGGCTATCTACTTTACCAACAGCTGTAATGGCATCGTCGATTTGATTACGTTCGGCGACGGCCTGACCCTCTGCATGAGCGAATTGAACGGCCCGATATATTTGTACTTTATTGACCAGTTTAATCAACGGATTGATATATTCCACCCCATAAAGCTCTTTTCGGCTGAAATCAATGCTATTAATGCCCATCATGGCAAGCTGAAAAGTTACAATCACTAACACAATGATTGGCAGAATGCTCATAACCACTAGTTTCTTCGGATAGCGAAGATGATTCATGAGCAGAATCGCGGGACGAAAAAATCCTTCCATAGAGACAACACCCTTTAACATAAGATTTAATTAAGCCTATTCGTTAATATATTACATCTTTTAGATTAAGCAAGGTTTTAAGACAAAATCGCCTGCCCGCGTTATGGATAAAATAATCTAAAATTATTTTAATTAATTTAATTTGTGCTATTCTGTAATGAAACGCGACGAGAATAGATAGAAAGGATGAATGTATTATGGAAGCTTGTATACAGTCGGATAAAACCATTATCAATCTTGGAAGTTTGCTAAAAATCTCGAATATTGAAGAACAAAAAAATTTTTACCTACAAACGATTGAAACCTGTGATGCCGTTGCGCTACACGGTGATTTAATCACCTCGCTAGATACCGCTTCCTTACAATTATTATTAAGCTTTATTTTAACAGCCAGTGCACGCAATATCACAGTACAGTGGTTAAGCGCTTCCGCTGAAATACAGCATGCTAGTAAATTGTTAGGTATAGATGCGTATCTAAATCTTCCTTCGCTCACTTCGACTCAACAAAAGTGATTACTTATGATGAAAATACTGACTGCAGATGACTCTACTACCATGAGGCAAATGCTAGTTGCTCTGTTACAAAACGCGGGTTATGAAGTCTTTCAAGCAGAAGACGGCCAGCAGGCACTTTTGCAGGTGCAAAAAATACAATTTGATCTAATTTTATCCGATGTCAATATGCCTAATATCAGTGGTATTGAGTTGGTTAAAGCATTAAGAAAACTGCCTAACTACCGACATATTCCGATTTTAATGCTAACCACTGAAATCTCACCTGACACCAAAATGCAGTGTAAAACCGCTGGCGCCACTGGCTGGCTTGAAAAACCCTTTTCGCCAGAACAACTCCTTAAAATAATAAATAAAATATTAGGAAACTAAACGCACATGGACATGTCGCAGTTTCAACAAGCCTTTATTGAAGAAGGTTTAGATATCCTCCATGAGATGGAAAAAACGCTTTTAGAGTTAGATATTAATCACTTAAATGATGAAACTATTAATGACTTATTTCGAGCCATGCACTCGCTCAAAGGCAGCAGTGCAACTTTCGGTTTTCAAGAAATAAAAGATACTTCACATACTATTGAAACCTTTCTTGAACAAATACGTAATAAAAAAAGAACATTGAATGCGAGCGATGTTGACCAGTTACTAAAAAGCGTTGACTGTTTTCGCTATATGCTCAATTGCTCGCAGCAAAAAACACCTATTGATAGCAGCACTTACCAAACTGTTATTAACACTTTTATCACCCTGCTCGAACCACCCAATAGCGCCGCCTCTAACACAAAAGCTGAAGAAAAAACTAATCGCCAACCAGAATTACCGCAAAAAACAGCCAATAAACAAGCAAGTGATTCACAGTGGATTATTAGCTTTAAACCTTCTGAACAACTATTTCAGAATGGCAACGATCCCTTATACCTACTTCGCTCATTAGAAGAACTTGGCGAATTGCACACTATTGCAGATATCAAACAATTACCATTACTCGATGCAATCGATGCAGAAAAATGTTATTTCAATTGGGAAATGCATTTGAATAGCCCTGTCGACCAGCAAGCGATACTCAACATCTTTGAATGGGTTACAGACGAGAGTTTGCTTGAAATTAAAACCAATGCAATCACTACTCAACCTAAACATCCAACCCCTGTCAGCAATGCAGCCGTTCCTAATGAGCTCGCTGCAAGCGTCACACATATTAGTACCGAATCGCCTTCGATACGGGTCAGCACCAATAAAATCGATTCTCTTATTAATACTATCGGTGAACTTACTATTAGCCGTTCAGCACTCAAGCAAATTTGCCAAGCTGAAAATTTAAAAAACATACAGGCATTGCAAGATATTGCTGCTGACTTTGATTTAAAATGCCAACAACTGCAAACCCATGCATTACGCATACGCATGCTGCCCATCCATTTTATTTTTAATCGCTTCCCAAGATTGGTACGCGATTGCGCTCTGCAATTAAATAAAAAAGTAACTTTACATCTGATAGGTGAACAAACTGAATTAGATAAAATATTGCTTGAAAAACTGACCGATCCTTTACAACACTTATTACGCAATGCGATCGCCCATGGCATTGAATCGACAGAAAAACGTATTGCCCTGGGAAAAGATCCTGTTGGCAATATTTATTTAAGCGCTTATGAACAAGGCAGCAGTATAATCGTTGTAGTACAAGATGATGGCGATGGACTTGATCTCGAAAAAATTACTGCTACCGCCTATGCGAATGGATTAATCAAAGAAGGCGAAACCCTTAGCGAAGAACAATGTCATGAGATAATCTTTGCACCTGGTTTTTCCACCAGCGAACAAGTCGACGAAATTTCAGGTAGAGGGGTTGGCTTAGATGTGGTAAAGCAGAATATTCAAGCCTTAGGCGGCAACATCATTGTAGAATCTACCTCAAAGCTAGGCACTGCTTTTACCCTGCGCTTACCGCTTACCTTGGCGATTATAGATTGTCAGCTCGTTAAAGTAGATGGTTTTGTTTATACAATACCGTTACATGTTATCATCGAAATTATTAACGTGGATCCGCAAGCCATCACCGTATTAGATAATGAAATTAAAATATACCAATTTAAAAATAATTACATAAATATAATTGATTTGAGAGAATCACTTAGCATTGAAAATCATCATCCAATACCTAAGCAACAATTTTTAATTATTGTTGAGATACACCAGCAAGTCCTTGGTTTGTTAGTAGATGAATTAGCAGAACAGCAATCTATCGTTATTAAAAATATCGAGGAACATTATAAAAAAGTACCAGGCATTGCCGGTACTACTATTTTGGGTGATGGTAATGTTGCCTTGATTTTGGATGTTAACACGCTGGCCGACATCAAACATTTAAAACCGCAACTGCTCCACCCTGATCCTAACACCCTAAAACCTACTGCAAATACGTTAAGCCTTGAGCAATTTCATAATATAGATACCCGTTTGCAAATATTAAGCTTTTATATGGCAGGCAAAGAATATGGCATTAATATTAATGATGTCGCTGAGATTTTTACTATCGAAAAAATCACTCCGCTCCCCTTGGCTTCGAAGTATGTCAGAGGCGTCACTAACATGCGAGGAACCATTATTCCCGTAATAGACTTAGCAAAACGCTTTGGTTTAACGACGGAGGATAATTTTAAAATACCCCAAGTTACCATTGTTTTACAAGATAAAACGCTGGCGAAATCACGCTTATTAGCAATTACCATTGACTGTATAACAAGCACTTACCAAATTACCAAAGATCAAATAAAACAGGCCCCTGAACAAGCAAAATCTTTATTAGCAAATAATATCGCAGGGATTGCTATATTTGAGGATAAACTAATTACCCTATTACATTGTAATAATTTTTTACCGTGAGCTTGCAGGTTTTTACCTAAAGCCTACAACTCAGCTGTAATAACTATATATTAGAGATTATAATAATTTATGATTAATTATAAATTAACTAAAACCAAACCAAGCAAAAGCGAAGATTTTGTAATTTTCTCACTCGGCAATGAGGAATACGCCATTGATGTATTAAAAGTCCTAGAAATTTGCCGCTATGAGAATATAGCCACCATCGCAAATATGCCTTCGCATATTAAAGGCATAAAAAAACTAGCTGATAAAATGGCTCTCATTCTTGATTTAAGACTATTATTTAATATTCAACCTATTAATTATGATGATCACACTATAATAATTGTTATAAAGTTAGCAGAACGTTTGCTTGGACTTATCGTGAGTGAAGTCAAAGAAGTGCTCGCTATTCCAGCAACAGATTTTCGTTTTGAGAACGATTTTCAGGCGCTAGTGCATAACTATTTCATCCAGAAAGTTGCTAGAGTTAATGAACGTTTATTTTTTATAATCGATATTGAAAAATTATATAATCATGAAATATTACATTTAGTAGAACAATAAACCTCCTTATTTAAAACAATTAAAATCACACAAGTTATTGAATTGAAATTATGTCAAACATTCCTGAACCACCAAAAGCCTTGCCTGGTTTTGAAAAAAACAACCGCCATTGGGATGATGAATACAAGGCTTATATTGTAAAAATTGCTCCCGGTGAATTTTATGTCTGCAAAAATAACGAGATTATCGCTACTACGCTAGGTTCATGTATCTCAGCGTGCATTCATGATAGACAAAATCATATTGGCGGCATGAATCATTTTTTATTACCGATTCAAACCTCTAAAACAC
>CAIUAS010000374.1 GCA_903897205.1 uncultured Gammaproteobacteria bacterium | reverse complement strand
GTTTAATTTGCCTTCATTATGTTTAAATAGGTATGTTTCATTGTGCTCATGCTTATCAGTGTGTGTATTTTCATGAGCTTCCTGTTCTTTATTTTCGTGTTTAGCTTTCTCTTTCTCAGTTTCTTCTTCGGCTTTTTTCTCGGGTTTTTCTGTGTGCTCTATTTCTTCATGCTTTTCATGTTCATTTTCTTCATCTTCTGGCTCTTCGCCCTCTTCACTTTCAAACTCTTCTTCCTCTGGTTCTTCATTTTCTTCTTCAATTTCTTCTGTTTCTTCGCCTTCTTTTTCCTTAGATTTTTCAGGTTCTTCTGGTTCAGTTGTTTCTACTTCTGCCGCTTCTCTTTCTTCAGGTTCTTCCATTGCATTTTCGCTTTCTGTGTCGGGTGTTTCTGTTGCTTCCTCGTGTTCTTCTTCAGGTGCTTCTCTTTCTTCTGTTGTTTCCTCAGGCTCTTCCTTTTCTTCAGATTCTTCTGTCTCTTCCGGTTCAGTTTTTTCTGTTGTTTCGTTCTCTTCGGATTCTTCAGTTTCAGGTGTTTCGCTTTCTTCGCTTTCTTCTTCATGCTCAGGCGTTTCAATTTTTTCGTGCTTTTTTTCTTCTGAAATTATGCCGTAGTTTTCTTCCAAATTTTCTGCGTGTTCGCCAGGTATATTTTTAGGTCCGGCAGTGCCGGTGCCGTCACCGGAATCACCACTATCGTCGTCCTCTTTTTTCTTAAAAAACTTTTTTTTGAATAAAAACGGCGACGTGGCTTCTAGGGTTTGTGCAATGCTGTCGATCACAGATGTTTTTTTGGGAGTAGCTTTGGGATCATTGTCAGCACTCATAATTTATTCACCTGATTTTATTCTTTATTTAGTCCGTCAAATAATGCAAAAACGGCGGGTAATAAACTATCGATTGCGGATGTCATGATGGCAAAGTCAACGTCGAAGCGTTGTTCTGCGGTTTCAGCTTGGGCGTCGTGTGCTTCTGACATAATTAAATCAAGAAAACGCAGGCGCTTTATTATCATGTTATCGCATAGTGTAAAGGAAATTCGATCTTCCCACGTAAGCGCCAATTGCGTGACTTGTTTGCCAGCGTTGATATGTTCTTGAATTTCATCTGCTGTCATATCTTGTTTGACGCATTTGATGGTTGAACCATCGCCTTTGCGATTAACTAGTTCGCACATGTCTTCAATCGTAAATCCAGTCGGCGCTTGTTTGTTGAGTAGCCATTGGGACATTGCATGGTTGGGTGAAGTGGTTACTTCTGGCCAGGTGATATTAAAACTACCTAAACTTAGGCGTAATAATTCTAAAAAGGTATCCGCTTTTTTAATGTTTGCCGTATCGATAATAATAAATTGATTACGCGTATCGATATAGGCATACAGGGTTTGAGTTTTATGAAAAGCGCGCGGTAGTAATTCATAAGTCACTTCTTCACGCAGTTTTGCTTTCTCACGGCTGCCTACTTTGCGACCTTGGGTTTGCTGAATTTCACGCACTCGTTCATCCAGATATTGCCGTATGACTGTGCTAGGAAGTAATTTACTTTCTTTACGAGCGCAAATCATGTTATAGCCCATGGCGGCATGAACTAGCATATTGTGATTGTCGCCTAAAGGAGGCGCCCATCCGAATGAAGAAGTTTCTAATACACCACAGGTTCGCGCGGCATGTTCAGAGAGATTCTCGTGAAGTTCTTCTGGCGATAAGTTAAAGCCATCCTTTATTTTTAAAATACAAAGATTTTTAAACCACATATTAATCCTTTGCTAAAGCGCTATGACGGCGGCTATACATAAAATAAATAATTAAACCAATGAAGGTCCAAATTGCAAAACCTTCCCATGTTAATGCCGCTAAATGCAGCATTAAATAAAAGCAGGATACGATCCCTAAAATAGGTACTAATGGCGACCAAGGTGTTTTAAAGGGCCTTGGGAGATTAGGTTTGGTAAAGCGCATGAACGCCACACCCGCGCATACAAGGCAAAATGCTGCTAAGGTTCCAATATTAACAAGTTCAGCTACATTTTCTATGGGCACAAAACCGGCAATAAGCGAGATTATTGTGCCGGCAACTAAAATTACTTTTACCGGAGTTTGGGTTTTAGGATGAACTTGTGCAAAAACTGGCGGCAGTAAACCATCGCGTGACATGGCAAATATAATGCGGGTTAATCCATAGAACATGACTAGAATCACTGTGGTTAGGCCAGCAATGGCGCCTAATCCAATAATGCCTGCCGCCCAATTGTAACCAAGGTGTAATAATACTTGAGCGACTGGTGAGCTTATATTTAAATTTTTGTAAGAAGTGATGGCGGTTAATAGTCCTGCAACCACAATGTAAACAATGGTGCAAATAGCCAGTGAAGCTAATATGCCTCGTGGTAAATCTCGTTGTGGGTTAATGCATTCTTCTGCAGCGGTTGAAACGGCATCAAAACCAATATAAGCGAAAAAGATAACCGCTGCGCCACTGGCAATGCCTGGCCAACCAAAAGGTGCAAACGGATGCCAATTCGCTAAATTTACGTGGGGAATTGCTACGCTAATAAAGAGTGCTATTGCCGCCACTTTTATTAATACCATGATTTTATTGAAGCGTGCGCTGTGGCGAATTCCCATTGCTAATAATGCGGTAAGAATTAAGATGATGATCATGGCGGGTAAATCAACAATTCCACCTTGAAATGGGCTGATTGATAAAGCGTGCGGTATGTGTACGCCAATGGCAGCTAGCGCATTATCAATATAGGCTGACCATCCGATAGCGACGGCTGAACAAGCAATGCCATATTCCATTAATAAGTCCCAGCCGATAATCCAGGCGACCAATTCGCCAAAGCCTGCATAAGCATAGCCATAAGCGCTGCCGCAACCACCAATACACGTGGCCAGTTCTGCATAAGATAAAGCTGAGAATGCACATGCCATGCCGGCTAGCAAATAACAAATCATAATCGCTGGTCCGGCTTTTGTGGCGGCCGCGATGCCGGTTAATACAAATACCCCAGCGCCAATAATGGCTCCCACGCCTAGTAAGGTCAAATCAACGCTGGTTAAGCAGCGTTTAAATTTAGATTCCTGGGTGGTGCTAACTGCTTTAGTGCGAAAGAGCTTAGTCATAGCGTTATTCCGTAGGGCGCATTAACGGGAATAATAAAACATCACGAATAGAGGGTGAATTGGTAAATAGCATGACCAGTCGATCAATGCCTATGCCCTCGCCTGCTGTGGGTGGCATGCCATATTCTAAAGCCATGACATAGTCTGCATCATAATGCATGGCTTCTAAATCGCCTTCCGATTTTGCTTTTGCTTGATTTAAAAAGCGTTGCGCTTGATCTTCGGGATCATTTAACTCCGAAAACCCATTGGCTAATTCTCTGCCGCCAATATAGAGTTCGAAACGATCAACGATTTCAGGGTGTTGATCATTGCAACGTGCTAGCGGAGATACTTCAGTAGGATGTGAGGTGATAAAAATTGGATTTTTTAATTTATGTTCTACGGTTTTTTCAAAAATTTCAATTTGTACTTTGCCAAGTCCGTCAGTATCTTTAATAGGAATTTGTAAGTGAGCAGCCGTACGTCTGGCGTTTTCTAAATCATGAATATCAGCGGATTTAATATCAGTATTAAAATGGATGATGGCTTCAGGAATTGTCATGCGCAGAAATGGTTTGGAAAAATCATACTCGTCATCTTGATAATTAATGAGTAAAGTACCTAAAACTTCTTGCGCTAAATAACGCATGAGTTCTTCGGTTAAATCCATTAGGTCGTGGTAATCGGCATAAGCTTGATAAAATTCTAAGGTGGTAAATTCTGGATTGTGACGGGTGGATAAGCCTTCATTGCGAAAACAACGATTAATTTCATAAACTTTTTCGATACCACCGACCACTAATCTTTTTAAATATAATTCGGGTGCTATGCGCAAATAGAGTTGCATGTCTAGGGTGTTATGATGCGTGATAAAAGGTCTGGCTAAGGCGCCGCCTGGAATTGGGTGCATCATAGGCGTTTCGACTTCGGTATAATTTCGTTGATTTAAAAAGTAACGTAATTTATCTAAAGTTTTTGCGCGTATTTGAAAAACACGACGAGTTTCTTCGTTCATTAATAAATCGAGATAACGTTGGCGATAACGTAATTCTTGATCGGCTAATCCATGAAATTTGTCAGGCAGTGGTCTTAATGCTTTTGATAATAAGCGGATATTTTGGGCTTTTACAGAAAGCTCGCCGGTTTTAGTTTTAAATAGATTTCCTTCAATACCAATAATGTCGCCGATATCCCAATGTTTAAAATTTTCATAAACGCCGGCGGGTAGTTCATTTTCTTTTAAATAAATTTGTATGCGACCAGAGCTATCTTGGATATGGACAAAACTCGCTTTACCCATTAAACGTCTTAACATAATACGGCCAGCTAATTTTACTTTTTTATGTTGTTGCTCTAAAGCTTCATGATCAAATTGCTCGAATTCTTTATGAATTTCGGCAGCTAATGCATCGCGTTTGAAATCATTAGGAAAAGCAATACCTTGTTTGCGAATTTCTGCTAATTTAGCTTTACGTAATTCTACTTGATCATGTATTTCGGTTAATTCTGTCATGATGTTTTAATAAACTCCTGGGAAATAATAGGTGTTACAAACCACTTTTTAAACTTGCTTCAATAAATTTATCTAAATCGCCATCAAGCACTGCTTGCGTATTGGCGGTTTCTACACCTGTGCGTAAATCTTTAATGCGGGAAGCATCTAATACATAAGAACGTATTTGACTGCCCCAGCCAATGTCTGCTTTATTGGCTTCTAAAATTTCTTTTTCGGAATTACGTTTTTGTAATTCTAGTTCATATAACTTGGAGCGTAATTGGCTCATTGCTTGCGCGCGGTTTTTATGTTGCGAGCGATCACTTTGACTTTGGGCAACGGTGTTAGTTGGAATATGCGTAATTCTAACGGCAGAATCCGTTCGGTTAACATGCTGGCCGCCTGCACCGCTTGCGCGGTAGGTATCAATACGTAAATCAGCAGGATTAATTTCTATCTCAATTTTATCGTCAATTTCAGGTGAAATAAAAACGGCTGCAAAAGAGGTGTGGCGGCGATTGCCGGAATCAAAAGGCGATTTGCGCACCAAGCGATGTACGCCTGTTTCAGTTCGTAGCCAACCATAAGCATATTCGCCAGTTAATTTAATAGTAGCGCTTTTTATGCCGGCCACTTCGCCTGGCGATACTTCCATTAATTCAGTTTGAAAACCGTGTTGTTCGCCCCAGCGTAAATACATGCGTAGCAACATCTCCGCCCAATCTTGTGCTTCTGTGCCGCCGGAGCCAGATTGAATATCTAAATAAGCATTGCAAACATCAACATCACGCGGAAACATGCGTTGAAATTCTAATTTGACTAGTGCTTTTTCAAAGTGATTTAAGTCGTTTTCAACGTCAGTTAATAAGCTGCTTTCTTGTTCAGCAACGGCTAAATCAATTAAGCTCTGCGCATCATTTAAACCGGTTTCAAGTTGTTGAATCGTATTCACTACTTTTTCTAACTGCACACGCTCTTTGCTTAGCGCTTGAGCGCGCTCAGGTTCATCCCAAATTTTAGGATTCTCTAGTTCAAGCGTAACTTCTTGCAGGGCTTCTAATTTAGTGTCGAAGTCAAAGATACCCCCGAAGCGTACGAGTACGCTCGTGGTAATCTTTAATGCGTTGTATGAGTGGGTTTGTCTCTAGCATACGTTATGGTCCAATTATTTAGCCGCATTCTAAACAGTAATGTTCTAAACAGCAACTTTATAGCGTGATAATTACTTGCCGTAAAATACCGCAGATCATGTAATTTTGGGTCGTTAATTCAATAATAGGATAGCAAGGATTTAAAGGCTTTAAATATTTACGCGATCCTTCTTGGACTATTTGTCGAATAAAAGGCGCATTTATATTTTCTAGGCAAATGATAATGTAATTATTGTTTTTTAGTGGTAACTCCGGATCGGCTATGACTATACAGCCGCAGGGAAAACTAAGGCCGCGCGGTGATTCCATGAAATCATTTTTTACTTCCATGGCGAAAGCATGTTTATTCAGTTTTAAATTTGTTTTTATGTATTGCACTTTGCGTTGTAATAGTGAGCGGTTAGGTTTTTGAATCCAGTTAACTATTTCTTGTCCGGTCAGTAATGGCACATTGGTTATCGCCAAACAGCTGTCTATAAAAGCATTCAACTCTTCTTCGAGGTGCTCGACATCTAACCAGTTTTTAGGTAGATTTAATGCTTGCTCAATATTGTGTGCGAGTTTATCGCCAATATTTTTGCTGGCATTGATGCCAATGAGATGGCTTATTTGTGCGGGAGTTTTATTTAATTGTCTTGCTAGTATACTAATGCCACCAAGTTGATTAGCTATTTTCCGTAAATTAACACGCCTTAACGCTTTGATACTCATTTGCAGTTGTTCCTCTGGCTCTATTATCTTAAATTACCATATGACCCAAAGGATAACTTGGTAGTTTTATGCTTTCAAGTAGTTTGAGGAAAAGAATTTAATAACGGTAAACATAATATTACCAAATATTGGTAATATTATTACTTGACTTATAAGGCGGCTATTTTAAATATCATAAAAGTGATTTCTCTAGCTATTGATTTTGTTTAGCCAACAACTCTTTAAACACGGCAAAAGTAACAGGCGGACTTATAAAATAACCTTGAATATGATCATATTGGCGATTTCTCACAAATAGTAATTGCTCTTTAGTTTCAACACCTTCAGCAATAACTTGTAAACCCAGATCATGCATTAATCTGCTGATGGTTGAAACAATAGTCATATTGCTGATATCCGTATTAATATTTTTCATAAAAGATTTATCTAGTTTAACTGCGTCTATAGGCAATTGCCTTAAATAGTTCAAACTGGAATATCCCGTACCGAAATCATCAATTGAAATTGTTACGCCTAACGATTTAATTGCCTGCATCATCGCAATACTCATGTCAATATTTTGCATAAGTATGCTTTCAGTAAGTTCTAATTCTAAAGACTGCCCTGCTAAGCCAGTCTCGGCCAAAACAATGGAAATTAGTTGATATAAATCAAATTTCAGCAATTGCTGAGCCGATATATTGACGGAAACGCGCATATGAGGATACCCCGCCAACTGCAACTCACGAGTTTGCTTGCAGGCAGTGCGTAATACCCATTCCCCGATAGGTATGATTAATCCCGTTTCTTCCGCTAGTGGTAAAAACTGCTCAGGCAAAAGCAATCCTTGTTCAGGGTGTTGCCAGCGGATTAATGCTTCCATACAAGTAATTTTATTCTCATCTAAATGAATGAGTGGTTGATAATAAATAACCAGTTCATGGTTATCTATTGCAGCACGCAATTTATTTTCCAGCGCCAATTTTTTTAAGGGTATTTGGCTAGACACTGCATCATAATAAAGATAATCGTTCTGATGTGCCTGTTGTTTAACTTGATACATGGCAAGGTCTGCATTTCTAAGCAAGCTTAGTTTATCTTGCCCGTCGTGCGGATATAAACTAATGCCTATACTGGCAGAAAGGTTAATTGCATTATGCTCAATTAAAAAATGAGGCGATAATACCGTACAGATTTTCTGGGCAACCTGGGTCGCCATTTCAATCCTCGCAATATCATCAATAAGTATAACAAATTCATCGCCACCCAATCGCGCAATAATATCGCCTTTTCTTAGGCAACTACGCAAACGTTCAGCCACATTGATTAATAAAAGATCACCGATATCATGACCTAAAGTATCGTTAATCTGCTTAAATTTATTTAAATCAATAAACATAATAGCCAATAGCTGTTTATTGCGCTCGGCTTTATTAATCGCATGTGTTAAGCAAATATCAAAAAAACTGCGATTAAAAGTATTAGTTAACGTATCATGCGTAGCCAGATAGTTAAGATGGTCTTCCACTCGCTTACGCTCGGTAATATCAGTAATCAAGCAAAAACAGCCATTAGTTTTCCCCCTGGAATTATGCGGGATAAGTGCAATATTGACATATCTTAAGCCTAACTGCGCGTGATTGAGTTGCAGATCAAAATTGCTAGCGCTTCCGCTGATAGCTTGCTCCCAATAGTTAGAAAAAATAGCATAAGCCGCTTCACCAAACAGCTCATAAACAGTAGCACCTAAAATTTCGCTATTAGGTCTGCCAAACCAACTTTCATGTACTTTATTATTAAATTTAATACATTCATTAGTATCAATATAATTAATAAGCGCAGGCAGAGCATCTGTAATGAGTTTAAGATTATATTCGGCTTCCTGAATAGATTGTTCGGCCTGCTTTTGTATGTGAAGTTTACTTATTTCGGATTGCTTTAATTCTTGATAAGCTCTTAATGCGGTCACCATAGTGGTTGATAATTTTATTGAAGTGAGCTCGTTTTTCTCTTTATAATCATTAATCCCATATTCCATGGCTACTTTTTTCTCTGGGGCCGAACCAGGTTGACCGGTGCGAAGAATAATTCTTACTATATTGTTTTTTAACTCGTCACGTAAATATTTCACAAATTGCAAGCCGGAATCTTCTTCTTCCATGACTACATCCAATAAAATAACGGTGGTATCAGCATAATTCTGAATAAGTTCTTTAGCTTCGCTAAGCGTGTAAGCGTGAATAAAACTCAGTTTTTTATTTTCGAATTCAAAGTCGTTTAATACCAGTTTAGTAATAACATGGATCGCTTTATCATCGTCAACAATGAGTACCCGCCAGAAGTTTTTGCTCTCTGCTTCTACTGCAAAGTCTTCTTCGGCATATATATAAACATCGTCTTTTTCAGTCATGTTCAGTATCCTCTGCATGCAATTGTTTTTTTTAGTTCACAATTTCGCATTTACTAACAGATTCATTTTTTAAATTTTTAGGAAAAGTTATTATAAAATTAGCACCTTTCGTTGCCTTATTCTGGCATATAATATTGCCTTTTAAGGTTTGTACAATTTTGTTATAAATAATATTCAAGCCAAGGCCGATACCACCTTTATTACGAGCAGTCGTAAAAAACGGTTCAAATATTTTTTTATGTAACTGCTCAGGGATGCCTTTGCCTGTGTCAGCATAATCCATGATAATTTCGGTGTCGGTATCCGTTACTGTTAATGTAATGTGCCCTTCTTCCTGCGGTTCAAAACCATGCATGATAGAGTTCATTACAAGATTAGCAACTATCTGGAACACTATACCTGGATAAGTATCCACGCTAAGATCAGTCAGACAATTTATTTGAAGTTTTAATTTAGTTTTTTTCAAAGCAGGACTTAAACTGTTTACTACTTCCGTTAAGTATTCCTGCAGTCTGATCACTCGTTTTTCCTCACTGGTTTGATCGGCCGATGTCTGTTTGAAGCTGGTAATTAAATTAGCAGCACGCAGCAGATTGGCGCCAATAAGATTAACAGTTTCACCAATATTCATTAAAAAATCTTCAAGCTCACTTTTTTTAAGAGCATTTGTTTGAAATAAAGTTGTAATATGTTCCAGTTTATCTTTAAGATAAGAACTTGCAGTTACACTAATACCTAAAGGTGTATTTATTTCATGCGCAACACCGGCGACTAATTGTCCGAGTACTGCCATTTTTTCTACCTGGACAAGCGAATTCTGGGTTTCTTTCAGAACGTTAAGGGCTTCAGTGAGTTTTTGATTGCGCTCCATTAATTCGGTGGAAGTAAAATCCAGCGAATGCTCAATCATAATATATTCTTCTTCGAATTGAGTGTAAGCGTCATTTACAACCTGCAAAAATGCTTGCCATTTTGGTAAAACTTCTGCCGGATCAATATGCAACTTTAATTGTCGCTCTAACAGTTTGTGCATTATGTTTCCTCCTTGATGGTGGTAATGGCCATCGTCTGATTCTGCAAATGACATTTTTGCGTTAAGCCGCGCGGGGAAATTTCACCATAGGTATAAAAACCCACCAATTTGGTATTATCGCCAAAAATACTCTGCACAGCTTCTAACTCTTCATCTACACGCTGTTTTAACACTTGCATGCGGGCTGTACAGCTTAACAATAAAACCAGTTCGTCTTGGTTACTATTTTTGACTTTTTTGGCAGACATTTCTGCACCATTGATTAATTGGCTGGCACTCGTCATCATAAACTGAGTAAAGCTTCCTTGCGGCACTCCGCCTGCCAGCGTAATACTCTGGGTTTTTTCATCAATGGCCACAATGGTGCGGGCAAATTGCATGCCAGAATTAGCGGGCCTTACTGCTAAAGGATAAAGCAAGCCGATACTCGGTAAACGTTCAGCAAAACGACCTAAAAAATCTTTATACAATTGCAAGGCTGGTTTACCATCAAGCTCGTATAAAATATTATTACTGGTTTTGGTGGCGATACGTTCTGGGCCATAAGGCTTCCAGCCAGCTTCGCAAGCAAAATTTATTTTTAACCGGTCGCCATAAAAACCTACCGCAATGGCGCCATTTTTTTCAATCTCACCATCGCAATAAATGTAGCTCTTTTCAAAGCGCACATCATCACCGGCTAAACCGCCGGTCAAAGTGGTAGATGGCGGTAGATTATCAACCACCCCTTCGACTAATTGTGTCGCATCCAGTTTTAATGCATCACTTAACAAAAATACGTGTTTTAATCCGGTCGCAGGTAATTTTTGGATCAATTCTTTGCCAGCCAAATAACTATTATTGACGTCATCTACGTGGATTTTTTCAACTTTGACAAAAGAATGCTCAAAAGATATGGCAATCGCCACGCAGCTCATTTGATAAGCATGCGCGCCAAAAATTTCTGCCGTGCTAGAGCTGCCAACTACCCGTGCTTTAGGGTAAAATTTCCGTAATTCTTCCGGTAATTTGTTCTCTTCTAAAGTATCGGAGGGTGTAAAGAAAATAACTAAATCTGCATTATGCATGGTTGATGATTCTAATCCTTGCCAACCGGTAGCGCTGGTCCATAAAAGATGTTCTATCTTCATTTGCGTATCTCCATACAGCGTTTCTTATTAATTAAAAGTATAGAACAACCTGGGCGTTTTGCTTGGAAAACTGCGGCGTATTAGTTAATCAATAAAAATATTAAATAACTATTTAATCAGCAAGAATAGAGTATTGGTCGCTATTGGTTAGGAAAAGAGGAAAAAGCCTACTGAAGTAGCTTAAGAATTAGGTAAGTTCAATAAGCTTTTGAAGGCGAATGTTTTATTGGTGGGCCGTGACAGATTCGAACTGTCGACCAACGGATTAAAAGTCCGCTGCTCTACCAGCTGAGCTAACGGCCCCCATGAAAACATTGACACTGATTGGTATATCAGTTAATTCGCTGCTCTACTTGGGTAAGTAAATGCTAGCAAATTAGCACGCTAATAATACCGATTTGTACGAGAATGACAAGTGCTAATTTGACCTATTTTTTATTTATGTTAATAATAACGGGCGTTTATCTTCAAATATTATATTGTATAATGGCGAATAAATTTTTTTATAAAAAACTCGGCCGCAAGCGACCGAGTTTTTCTGTTTAATTTCGCTGCGCGCGGGAAACCCGCGCTTGCGACCCAAGGGGAGAATTTCCATTTCTCCCCTTGGGAAACCCCATCGGGTTGTGTCGGCCGCAGGCGGCCGAGTTTATAATTATAAATTTTTTTATTAAGCTTTTGTGAGGTTAGTGATGTCTGAACAGTTGCCTATTATTGATTGGGAGCAGCACGCTCAAGCAAGTAATCTTTCGGAGGATATGTCAAGAGAATTACTAATTCTATTTATTCAGCAGTTACCTGAGTTAAAAATCAAGCTTCAGCAGGCTTTTGCGCACAAGGATGCTGAAGCTTTGCATGGAACGCTTCATCGTCTCCAAGGAGCTTGTGCTTATTGTGGTTTGCCGCGTTTAAGAAGCGTTATCGTATCGATAAATCACGAGCTTAAGCTAAGCGGCGAATTTACCACAAAGCAGTATGAAATCCTCATGCACGAAATAACAATCGTCAAAGAGGAATTAACAAAACATGGTATTACTGCGATGCTTTAAATCAAGCCTAATTCGGTCAAGCGTTCTTTTAAATAATTGATGGCTGTATATTTTTCAGATAAACGAACGTCATCGTTTGGATGTAAAAATAATGGCATAGATAATCTAGGTTCGTTGGGCTCCACTCCTTCAGGGTTCACTACCCGATGCTTAGTTGAAGGATAATAGCCTTGCGAGCATTCATGCAGCATATCACCTGAATTAACCACGATAGTATCGGGGTTGCAGTTAACTTTATGCCAATTTCCTTTCGTATCCATTACTTCTAAACCAGGTTGAGTGGCCGTGGGGAGCAAGGTAATTAAATTAATATCTTCATGAGGTGCAGCTCGAATTGCCCCGGTTTCTTCGGTGCCGGATAAAGGTGGGTAATGCAAAATACGCAGCATTGTTTTTGGACTATCTTTAATCATCTGACTTAAAGGCATGGAAAACTGAGAACTAATATGGGGGGGCGTGTTATCTTCTATCCACTGTAGAACTTCAGCGGCCAGTGCAGTCATTTGATTATAAAGCGCCAGCGTGCGGGC
>CAIUAS010000373.1 GCA_903897205.1 uncultured Gammaproteobacteria bacterium | reverse complement strand
CGAGCTAAATGAACTTTTGCCTGTTGTACACGATGCAAATCAATTAAATGCAAACGAATAAAATTAGGATTAATACACGTGATGCCATTCGTAATATCTAATAAAAAGTGGCAGAGATAAAAATCACGATGACAAATATGATTGCGATGCAATAGCCGCGCAATGCGTGCCACCTCCTTGATCAGCGTCCATTTTAGACGTGGATGCGGCGGAGTTTTAAGCCAATCCCCACAGAAATCTTCTAAGCTAATCGTATTATGTAACTCTTCCATTACCACAAAAGATTGTACGGTTGCAGGATGGATACCGCGACTACCAAAGCCGGCTAAGCGCGCGGTGTTAATGCCCAGTTCATTTAAACGAATAATAGCGCGCCATTCCGGATGCGCGCCTAAAATCGGTAAACGACCTCGCAAAAGATTTTTGCCAATTTCAGGCCAGCCAACACCCTTATGTAATTTAATAAAATAACTTTTGTTCGGCGTAGTAAATAATAACGTTTTTCGATTTTTTTGTTCGCGATAAATTTGCCCTTCTTGCTTAAAAATAGCGTTAAATGTTTCTTCTTCACCCCAATAGTTTTTCAAATCCTCATTTAACTCTAAGCAGTTTTTATACCAAGGCAAATCGATATTGCGAGTAAAGCCTCGATTAATATTTAAAATTTTATTTCTTAACCGTTCGATGGTTGGTAACACATCGGTATGAATTCTTGGCACTACACTAATGACCGTGGGTTCTATCGTTACCGTATCTGCTGCAACCAGGCAATACTGCGGTTCAGCTTCAAAATCGAATTCTTCTTGACTGATAATAGCGGGTTTAAATAATGCCTTAGTGGTTTTGGAATCTTCGTCCGCCGTTAATTGAACCAGTCTATTATTCTTGGGTAGGTATTTTTGTTGCGCAACCTTTTCTAGTAAATCAACTGCACGTTCAGGCAAGCTGTATAAATCATTATTGCTCGCATAAGCTAATGCGTTAATTTGCCAAGCGGTTGGCTGAGGGCTTGTTAACATCCCTTCCAATTGTTGATTTAATTCTAACTGTAAAAATGGCGAGGGCAATACAATGCCAGCGCCGGCAAGTTCAATATGATTTGCATAACCACAAATATCGGTGGTTAATACCGGCAAACCCGCCACTAATGCTTCTAACAATACAGTACCTGTATTTTCATAATAAGCAGGATGCAATAATAAATCAGCTCCTAGCAAAAAACGCGGGACATCATTACGTCCGCCTAAAAACTTAACTTGCTCTAGAATGCCTAAACGTTTTGCCTGCCTAATAAAAACAGTGGGATTAGCTTGCCCTAGTATGTATAAATGAGTTTTTTTACGTTTTTCCTGCGGCAAAGCATATAAAGCCTCCAACGCTCTATCAACGCCTTTTGTTTTAAAACCAGAACCCACCATAATCACTAATCGATGGTCGGCAGGAATAGTGAATTCCTCGCGCAAATCTTTGCGTATTTGCGCTGCATTAGCAGGCGCCCGCCGATCTTGCGCAACACCTGGCGGTAATAGGTGAAAT
>CAIUAS010000372.1 GCA_903897205.1 uncultured Gammaproteobacteria bacterium | reverse complement strand
ACGCCTTGTTCAGCCGCCGAGGCCATAGCACCTGCAACTGCAGCAACCAGCACACTTGTAAACGATGTCAACGTACCTAAAATTAATGGTGCTACTTCTGGCACGACTATCGCTACCACAACAGCCACAATACACTCTATCACCGTTTGCCACCAATGATGATGTGGGCGTTTTGGCTTGGGCGGTGGTGGCGGCATGCCACCCACTAAGGCAGGCATGATGTTACTCATCAAAATATTTAATAAGTTGGTATAAGGCGCGAAGTCGCCAAAGCGAGTATGAGTTGGAGGTACAAGCAGGATATTAATAATTGTGCCTGGCAACAATGCATTATTAGGTAAATAGCCTGATTGATAAGCAATTACATCTGCATAACTAGGATCACCATAATAACGAGTAGCTATGCTATTAAATGTATCACCTGGCTGAACTACACAGCGCTGCGAACTACTTGCTACCCAGTCAGGCGTTATCGCTGGCATATAATTGGGTAAAATTTTGATGCCTGACCAATAGTAGCCATCAGTTTCTAATTTAGCATAGAAATAATGCGCTAAAAGCTGGCCATTAGTTGTATGAATATATTGATAAGTGCTTTGAACAGATACTGCTGAAAAATCAGCATTCGCCTCTAAACCATAATTTCTTAAAATCATTCCATCACAGGTTTGATCAACGCAGTTACCATCGCTATAGTAAGCATACTTATACGTATAGCTATTTTCATCAAAATATCGGTCACCATGCATTTTTAAATTACCGGTATACTGGCCACCAGGTGTATAATAAAGTTTAGAAAACATTGTTGGACCAGTGCCGTATTGATCTATCAAATTACCACTTACTAAATATAATTTCTGTGAATCAAATTGGTTATTTTTATAATCAAATTGCTCTGAATAATTATTTTTAGAATGATTAATATCTATACCATTAGTTTGCTGATGTTGAATAAGGCCATTATCGGTATTGATTGTATAAGTAGTCGATACCTGAAAAGTGTCTTGACCATCCTCTGTGCTTGTTTGCTGATCTTGTATTTGCCAAGTATTTGAATTATAGGTTGGCGTATCACTTACAGAACTATGGCTCTTCTTCATTACATCATATTTTGCACTTTGAAGACTAGATACCCATCCGTCGGGATGCCATTCATACTGATCACTTTCGGTAACGTAATTTCCAACGGAAGGAATGGTTTCATTAGTAATAGCGCTTTTAAGGCGAGAATCTTGATCCCACTCCAGCGTTTGTATGCTATCGCCTATATACTCTTGGATATTAATTAATTCATATACGTACTTTTCAATGGTGGATTTTAAATTACCTTTATACGTAAAACGTGTTCCTGAATCTTTGAATATATTCCATTGTTTTAATAACGTAATTCCTTTATCCGTCATTACCCCTGCAAAAACGAGTGTTCTATTTGCAGCATCCTGTTTAAACCAGCTATCATCAATTGTGCTGCAATTTGATGCAACAAAATTTATCGTGGTTAACATTCTACGATAGTTACTTACAGCATCATATGATATCTGCATTGTTGCAGTATCATTAACAATGATTGTTTCACGTTGTAATGCATCAAATTCGCAATGTATCTGTTGAATGATTTGCTGTCCCTTATCTATAACTATCAAGTCTGTTCGTTGATTTTCAGAATTTAACGTATATTTTGTAGTTCGAGAAAGTACAAGATCATTAACTTCTAATAACCAATTTCCTCGATAAAAATATTTTATATGTTTGCCTGGCAGAGGATAAGGGGTAACCCGAACAAGTGCATCGGGGTCATCTGAATTAATAAAAAAGAATAATAAGCCTTCTCCATGGTTCCCCCCAACGCTCCATTCTTCATCAATAATTCCGCGTGGATTATATTTATAAAAGTAATCCGCATTTCCCAAATCTTTATGATGATAAACTTTGCCCCAATAATCCCGCAGCCAGCTTAATTGGGTATTATCGCTGTTCACTTGCGATATCCATTGGTAATTACGATCTGAAACATAACTGGTTTTTTGCCCTAGTGGTAAATAACTGGCTTCGATATCTCCAAATACGCTAAAGCTATAATGGTACGTTGCGCCGCTGGGATAACATTGGCTGTTACGGTGATCCAATTCATCATAGGTAAATGCCGTGATATATTTTAAAGGTGTTTTTTCAGTAAGGCGTTTATTGCGTCGATTAAAAGTGGATTCCCATGGCTGGTTTTGATCATCGAAGCGAATGAGTATATTACTGAAAATATCCATTTCATTCTGTTCATTAAATGTGCCATCACCCAATACATGTTTAACGGTTTGTCCTGCTTCATCTTTGATATAACCTTCGGTATGTTGATTAGCGTCTGTTGTACCAATGAAATTTTGGTTCAAATCATAACCATAGAGAGTCACTGGTTTTTCCCAGGTTATTTTCCCCATTTCATCCACCACTTCGACTTCCGGCTGAATCGCTTTTATCACTTTATTAAATGGATTATATTCCTGCGTCGTCGTGGCCTTTAAACTATTGGTATGGCTCGTTTGGTTTTTCCAGCGATCATAACCATATTGTTGTACCGGACGGTGTAATTGGGAGGAATTATTAAAGCTGTCACTGGAAAATACCACACCATCGCGCACTATCGTAAATGTCCCTTGCAACGCGGCCGTTTCTTGGCCTAATAACAGTTTATGCGCTTGCGGGCTTTGGCCTAACATCCATGGATAATTGCCAAAACTTAAATTGCTGGCATCGATGACGATGCCCGACGCGGTTGTGGCGCCTTCTGTCGGCGTGACCGTTCCTAAAATCGACATGAGCTTCCATTGGGCTTGCATATCATCGCGCATATCTTTAAAAAATAGGTTTTGGTATTGCGCTGGATTTTGAATGGGCGCGATATACACTAAATTACGTGGCGTAAACACCGCTGTTTGGATCGCATGCGTTAAATCCACAATGTCATTATTGTTATTCGATTTGGCGCGCGGCAACGGCGAGGCATTCGCCAAGATAGGCAATAAAGTGTTCTGCTCGTCTAATACCAATAACAGATCAACTTTGGTGATAGTAAATACCGGCACGGGCAATTCGACATTGCAATGCAACACATGATTATTTTTATCGATATAATCCTGGCCATATTGCCCCTGCGTAAGGGTGGCTTCTTGAATATAGTCTTGATCATCGGTGCCCACATAGACACACGCAAATTTTATCTGGCAATTGGCATAAGCGGCAGTCACTTGCCAATCGACTTCTAAATGCGACGTTAACCATTTTAATTGTACGCTCGCGTCAATTTCACGCGAGAGCGGCGTCGCGGCCGGCGTGGCGGTATAAATAGTGGTAGGCAAACTTGGGACAGGATCATTAATCATCGGGCTGATCGGCGTAATGGTATAAGTACCTGACACTAAATGGCTTAAATCCGCATAATAGGCTTTTTTGGTAAAATCATATGTAACTGGTATTTCAGCAATCAAATGATCTTCATGTTGCCAAACTTTAATCGCGATTAATCCTGCGGTTTTTCCAACTAACCGTAATTGATTATTATTTTCGACAATTGGCACAACCGTTTGACTAGGGGTATCATTTAATCCTTCAAATTGCACAAGCCCGGTCGTTTGATAAAGCAACGAATTATTTGCGGCATTTAACGTATACGTTATTTTATAACCATAAATTCCAGAAGAAAATTGCGAAACATCTACACCACAACGGCCATTTTTGGTGACGATATTGAGCGGTGTACTGATCGGTTGGAAATTCGGATCCGTGGAATGAACAATAGGATAAATTTCCAATGTGGGGTAATTGACGTTCGTCTCTTTCGGGACCAGCCAATTTAAACTCACCGCGCCAAATTCACTTTGATAATCGCTGCCCACATACACATTCAATGGGATATTGCCCGGGCCGTCTTCTTGCGAATATTCCGGCGCTCGCTGAATAATCATTTTATTATTAAAATCGTACGATTTTTCCGTGCGTGATAATTGATCATACAGATATTTATTGGTATCTAATAAATCAGGCACATCGCTTAATTGTTTATTGCTTAAATCTACTGCGTCCATGAGTGACAACAGGGTAATCGTTAATTTGCCTTCTAAATCAGGCAATTCAATCGACCAAGCCCCTTTATTTTTATTGTGCTTCCAGCAAAACCCATTTGGCGTGTAATTAAAAAATTGATAATAATGATCCACGTCGTTACTATCACGCTCACCGGCGGCCACTACCTGATTAAAACTATTATATTGCGCTAAGGCGGTACGCTCTTTAATCGGCACGCTGTCGCGTAGATAACGCGTAATAGTCGGATTATAGGATCCATCATACGTGATGCGTTTTTCATCTAAATGCAGAAAATCGGTTGTCGTTGCCTTTAATTCCGCATTGACTATTTTAACCTGGGCTAATTGTTCTTTTTGCGTGATGAGCTCCAGCCGATCAAAATGATTGCCATTTCTAAACAATAAATCGGCGCGCTGTTTTGCATGGGCTGGTTTAAAGTGCGGATAATAGGCATGCGCTTTTAATTGTCCTCGGTCATTTAACTCATGAATATAAAGCTCAATTTCCTGTAGCTCCGCCAAGGCTTGCAAGACTAAAGGATGCGACCATCCGGCATCAATTTTTTTATCGCGAATATCATAATTTAAATACGCCTGGATAATGATTAAAACATCCGCATAGCGCTTCAGTTGATTAATCGCGGGATCAACATTGCGGCCCTGTTTGGCTAACAATTGATAAAGCGCAAAAGTTTGTGCCAGCTCAACGCTTAATAAATCTTTTTGATGCAGATAACGGATAAAGGTTTCGGTCAGCAAGGCTTCTTGAATCAGGGGCTTTAAAAATAATGGCAGCTTAACCCGATTATTGCTGAGCAACTGATAAGCTGCTTGGCGCGTAATCCCCAAAGCAGTGTAACCACAATCACCATCGCCTGCGACAGCCTGATACAGATATTGCGCCGGGGTAACCGCTGATTGAACGACGATATGGGTATTAGCCGGTACTTGATTAGCCGGTACGCTTTCCGTCAACGCATGATATTCCCGCGCATTTTTGCGCGCCGCATCGTAGGTTTTAAAGGAAATAGCGCCTTCTTCGGTTTGTTCCGTGATCGTTAAGCCGCGATTATTATTTAATTTCAGTTTTTGCTGATCCACGGCCGCATCCACGACAATCGGTGCCGGCGGTTGTGGCGTGGGCCCGGCATTTTGGGTACCGGCCGCAAATTTAGTGACGGCCACTTCTTCCCCATGCGCATTAATACCATAATACGTTAAGGGGGTGAGTTGTTTGCCGTTTAAGGAAGTGCGCGTTACGCCGGTGGAGGCAATACGTTTTTTAATCGCGTTGTAATAATCATATTCCACCGTGCCATTCGGATGCTGGACGCTGGTTTTTAAGCGGCGCGGATCGTAGCCATAACGTTCGATAATGTCCTGTGCAGGCAAATCTTGCAATGAGGGCACATTGGTGTCCGGCGCTAAAATAAGTTGTTGCAGGATTTGATTGGTTAACGCTTTGGTTAATTTATCGCCGTTTAAATCAAAAGTGAACACTAAGAGACGATCTTTGCTGTCAGGTTTGCAGGCGGCGTCCAGTTGCGCCAGCGTGGTGGTGATATCCGGCATGATCGCGGGTGGCTGCGCCCATTGCAACAACCCGGTCCGCTTGCCGAAGGTATTGCGAAAACGACGATCCACTTCATTGTTAAAACCACAGGTGGCGGCTTTTTTGCCACGCGGATCAAACCAAGTTAATTGACGTTTATAGCTATTTTGCTGCGGATCTACCAACTGTGCTGCAAAAATGACTTCATTAAACGCATTGTAATCGCGTTTTTCGACGGCCGAGACGATGCCATATTGTCCATCCATCTCGTCTGATAAGAAAGAAGGCCCCGCAGGCTTGGTCATTGAAATAACCTTGCCTTCGGCATTTTGTTCATAAACGGTGGTGCGATCCGCCGCTGAAGGAATAAAACCATTTTCTGCCGATAAAACCGATAAGGGCAATGCCATGCGAGTGGCAATCATGGTTTGGATAAAAGGCGTTAAATCCACGGTTAACTTACAATCATACTTTGTTTCCGTGTATTGCTCGCCAAAGGTCGTGTATGTTTTGCCAATAATAATATTGCGCGGCAGAATGCGAAAAATTTCATGATCTTCACTGTCGTAAATAAATAACGTCCATTGATCATCAAAACCCTTTTCTGCGATTTTACGCTGACGGTAATCGTAAACCATTTGCTTGGTCAACGTCTGGTTGCTTTTTTCAGGGCGATTCAACCAGCCGGCGTTTAAATTCGGATCATCGATCGCTACGCCGGTGACCGTCACTAAACTATGTTTATTTAATTTGTTATAGGCAAATTCTACAGAGCGTTCTTCCGGCATGCCTTGCGCACGAATGAGCTTCGTCACGTTGCCGGCCCTATCCAATTCTTTATGCTGTTTAATTTGCACCGCGTTTTGTAAAGTTGGCTCCAAAATCCACGTTGGGTTTGTATTTTTTTGCGTGACGAGGGTTAAATCACAAGGCGGTAAGATTTTATCGGTTTTGCGTTTGGCTGCGTCATAATCAAATTTAAATGTATTATTAATTTCATCGATCAAAGCTTCTTGATTACCGACCGCATCCAACTCAAATTGCTGTGAATTACCCAGCGCATTGGTTTTTTTAACTTCGCGGTTGGCATGATCAAATTCGCTTTTCAAGATTTGATCTTGATTTGGGTCTGGTATTAATGAATAACAGATCGCGCTTAAAGTAGCGTAATCCTCCACTGGCCAAGCAATAGACGTTGCAAAATGACAGGTTTGTTCTAAATTCGTATTCTGATCATGATCAAAGCGCGAAACGGCTGCTTTATCTTTGGCAATTTTGGTGACGGTAAACCAGGGACGGCCTGCGGTATCAAAAATATGCCAGGTTTCGCGATCATCGGCGACATCTTTGGTAATAGCACTGTCGACTTGATCAACTGGTAAATTAGCCACTTGCTGAGGATTGGTTAATTTCGTTGCGTATTTAATTTCAGCAATCAGTTTTTTATTTTGATAACGCTTTTCAATAATGTAACCGCGAGAATTGATCACATAGCGTTCGTTTTTCGCTTCATCAAAAATAGAATAAGAGACGCGATTGAGATTATTGTTTTGATGCGCCTGCGCCCATGTGACGACATCGGCCGTGGCAAGCGTTGCTAAGTTAAGCGAATTAATGGCGACCGAATAAATAATCGTTTGAATAGGGTTATTGACGTTATCACGCACTATTTCTGTTACGCGCCCTTGTCCATTAATATGAAATTGTTCACGCCCTGCCGGATCGCGAAACGTCCATAATTGTTTATCGGAGGGAACACGTACCACGAGCTTATTTAATTGCTCAAGCGTAATGGTATTGATATCGACTTTGCCAAGATCAATTCCGTTCGTTAAGTGCCGTTCACAATGAATGCGATCCGTGCCAACGTCATCGTAAATCCATTCCGTCACACCGCCTTCGGGATCCACAGTGAAACGTTTCTGCTTGAGCTTATTATAAAAATGATAGGTCGAATTACCTTTTGGATCTGTTTCTACTTCAATCTGGCCGGCGTCATTCAGTGTTTTTGCTGTTTGCAGATTTAAACTGCCCGGTGCAATTGTTTTACCCACATCCCGATTCAAACCATCTTTCTGATAGGTTTCTTGATATTGCGCAGGGTTGGCACTATCGCCATGATTTTCAGCAATTTGAGTTTTTTGTGCGTTAAATGCGCGCGTGACTGTCAAATTTAAACCGGCAGGATCAATATTGCTTTGTGTATTTAATCCATTGCGATTAAATGTATTTTTCGTTAAGACGCCTTTTGGATCCGTAATTTCAACAGGGTCTCCAAACGCGTTAGGCTGATAATCGGTCGTTAAGGCTAAATTATTTTTATCAACACATTTTTCAGTTAACTGGCCTGCTAAATTATAAAGGTTGCTATCCACAGAACCATTGGGATGCGTAATGGTTTCCGGCAAGCCAAGCAAATTAAAATCCGTAGTCGTCACATTACTTAAGGGATCAGTTTGAGTATGGACTTTACCCTGCGGCGCATGCGTAAACAGGGCTGCTTTATTATTCGCATCAAGGAGTTGCGTCGTTTGCTTAAAAACATCCTGTATTTCCGTTTTGGTATAACCAGCCACAGGTGTTTCAATGGTATGGCTGCGCGTTGCCTGAACATAGTGGTGCCGGGTGATATCACCATCGGCATTTTTTTCTTCGCTTACACGATCGAAGGCGTCGATTTTGCTTTCAAAATCTACAATATTCAACGGGTTTGTCTGTTTTGTTAAACGCCCCAACCGATCCCGTTCTTTTTCAGTACGGCCGCCCAATTCATTAATCCGTGCAGTTTCTTTGCCGAATGGATTTTCATATTCATGTTCTACAATAACGGTATTACTACCATCGCTTTTGATTGTTTTGGTTTCTAAGCCGCGCGGATCATAATCATGCGCTATTGTTTGTAGGGATTGATTATTGTCCACCGGTAATTGTTCCAAAACACATTTGCGCAACGCATTATATTCAAAATTCGAAATAAAGCCTTCCGGATCCATCGTTTGATTTTTTAAATTACGCCGATCGTATTGATTGACCGTAATGCGATCTTTATCCGGGCCTTGGTTGCGCAGGCTATTAAAATAGGCCTGCAAATCTTCCGTAATAAAACCGCCTGTTAATAATTGGCGTTTAGCTTCCGGCAGGATATAACCAAACTCGTAGAGAGCAATCGGATTGTTGAAGGTGTCATAAATCTTTTGGGTAATGGCGCCGACAGGATTAATTTGATAAAGCGGACGTTGTTCCAAATCATAATAAAAATACGTCAAACCGCCTAAGGGGTTACGTGACCATAAATGCAAGCCTGTTTCATCACAATGATTGTGCGTAGCTTGCTCATCCCAAATGAGTTGCTGTTGTTCCTGATCGGCTTCCACTAATAATTGGCCAACAAAAACATTAGCCTGTTTAATCGGCTGGTTCCAGCCATCAAAAATGGCCTGGGTATTGCGCTGAAAATTAGGTTCGATTTTACCAGGATTTTGCCGATCCAGCGTTTGGGAAAGGGTTACATTATCACTGATATCATAATTTGTTTTTTGGGTAGCGCCGAAAGGTAAATCCGCTTGGATTTTACGCTTGGCTGCGTCATAGGTGTAATTGGTTATTTGATCTTCTGTTGAAGGAATGCCTACGGGTAATACTGTACCATTTAACGTCACTTTATTTTCATAGCGTCGTGTTTGTTTTAATTTACCATTCGCATAATAATTTTTCGTGGTTAAATAATTTTCAGCATCGACACTCGCAATTTCATTGTCTTTGTCATCATACCAATAATAGGTATCGGCATCTTTTAAGGAAGGTTTTGGCCGGACTTGATTAAAATCAGTTATCGTTAAATCAATCGGTGCTTTAATGTCATAAACGCGGGTTTTTATCTTTTGCTTGCCGGCGTTATAAAAGTATTCGGTGACATAACCCTTTTCATCCTGCGTCGCACTAATTTTCTGGTTCAAATTATAAAACGTGCGTTTAATACTGTCTTGCGCCGGATCAGGCACGCGATTCAGCGTTTGTCCATTGAATAATTGTTGCTTTTCATCAGCGGTGATTTTTACTTTATAAATAATATTTGCGATAGGACGATCCAAGCTATCATAACGAATTTCGGTTAAATAATTTTCGCCATCGACTTGATAACGTAATTTTCCACTCGGCGAATACGATTTAAGAATAACCTGATCTTCCGCGCCCAGCTGCTGTGGCAATTGCGCTATCAGGTTGGAAACATAAGGTAAATCGGTCGGCAGCGGCGGCCAGCTTAAATAGAGTTGCTGAATATTAATGGGGCCCTCATAGTGAATTTCCAACGTCACTCGATGAACGACATCGTAGCGTATTTCCTGCACGCGGCCGGTGCGTGAGACTTTAAAACACAAACGATTTTGCCGATCAAAAAATTGATGTTCACGTGGTAAATTCACTTCTTGCGTTTGCAACGTCGGCGGAATAGTAATTATACAATTGCCATTATGATCGCGCCGCTGCTGCGTCCGCCGCACTTGGGTTTGCGTACCATTGAGCACGGAGGCTACCTGATGCGTTGTGAAGCCTTGCGTGTCCCACGGCAGCACATCCTGCCGACCGTTAGGCTGTTCGGTGATGACCTGTTGCTGTTGGTCCTGATAGTCCCACGTCCAGGTGCGTTTTAAAGGATCAATCCGCAAAATTTCCCGCTGTAAATCATCAAAACTGTGCTGGGTGGTTGCGGTTGTTTCTGCATCCTGACGCTCTATTTCCAGATGGCAATTACCGTATAAATCCCAGCCACGCTGAATTTTTGCCATCGTGTCATTTCGGATGCCATTGCCTTGTGCATCCACATCGGTATAAGTGGTTTCAAATAAAGCCTGTCCGCGGTTGTTGCGAATATAATCGATTAGGCTGACCTGAGCAGGATCATTCGTAGTCGCCGTCCGCCATTTTTCTAATGCTGGATAAGCCGGTACGTCCGTTGGATTGGGATATTCAGATAAATTAAAAAATTGCGCGAGATAATCGCGTCGGGACTTTAACCCTTTCCACGTTTGATCAAAGCGATATTCGGTTACACTGCCCAATGGATTTAATCGATAACGCAACAAGGCATGGCCTTTGCCGTCATAATTTGTTTGATACACGAAACGCGTGGTCAATGCCGTTGCCTGGTTATTATTGGCATTGCCCAACTGATAAGCGCTGTGCGAAATTAATAAGGGCCGATCACCGCCGGCTTGATAACACCAGATTTGCTGTTGCTGTTCGGGGCCTAGCTGGCTGGTTTTTAAATTGTAAATAGGATCATGTTGATAATGAAGGGTAGAACCGTCCGGCTGGATGATGCTGGCCAAGGTGATATTTTTGGGATCCGATACGCCATTTTGATAGGCATAGCCTGTCACCTCAAATAAATCCGCCGGGGTCACCCCTGCATAACCCGTGGGTATTTTTAGCTGTTGAATTAACTGCTGATTATTTAACACAAATTGGGCCGGGTTTCTAAAGCTATCGAATAGCGTGACGGTCGGGGATTTGGAATAATCCAGCGTGTTCCGATTAACACCGTATTGCAACACATTGACTTTGCCTTGCTGGCTCGGCGCATCATACAAAAAATTAATCGTGGTGTTATCGGTCTGTGTGATCGCCCTTAATTGCGTGGCGGTGTTCGCATAACCGTAAGTGACACTGTAATTGGACTTCGGATACGTTTCTTTGACTAAACGGCCGGCATCAAATCCATAGAGCCGCAGAATTGTAGTGGTGCCATTTTCAATGCATGACAACACGGCGCCATTCACGCTCCATTCTAATTGATAACACGCACCGGAGGGCGCATTGATTTTAGTTAAACGGCCCTGGTTATCATAACTAAATATAGTGACGTGGCCGGCTAAATCTTCCCGACTGATTAAACGGCCATTGGGATCATAATATTCCGTGACATGCGTTTTAGGATCAGAGTGGCGCCAGGCGTTTTGCGTCGCATCAAAGCGCATGAAAGGCGTACCTTCGCCGCTATTTTGGGAGAAATATTGATTGCTGCGTTGGGGATCTTTTTGATAGGTGGTAATATGTCCATCCGCTTCCACGCGTTGCACCGTATTACTATTGGGATCCGCATTTAATAATTGCTTTTGCCAATTAAAATGCCATTTTTGCGGATCGGCCGCCTGGCTATTATAAGTCCAGAAAAATTCCAGCGCCCCGCCTAATTCATCCACATGCACCGTCGGCGTTTGCACCACTAAATTCCCACTGGCGATATTGGCAAAACTTTTGATGGGCGCTTGTCCAAAGGGAGTGACTTTAATTAAATGATCATCCAGCAATTGATGCGTGGTATTGATAAGTCCTAACCCTTCACCGCTGATAATACTAAATGGTTTTTTCATGCACATGCTCCTTGTCTAATACGATTTTAAAACACTCAATAATTAATTTAACGCCAATTTTTTTTCGAGGGCCTTTGTTTCATCTGGGGAATGTTTGGTTGTCCTTTCCGGTTTTTTCCAAAATGAAAAAGTAGAGGATGGTTTAATGGCTTTTGCCATGAGATAAAGCAAAAATAATAACATCAGCACATTCACAATCGGCACGGCGCTCAATAACAATCCGGCAGAAATATCGGCATTATTATTGGCTGAAAGTGACCGCTGGTTTTGATTGAAGCTATTCGGGTTAAACGCAGAAAAATGAGATTCTGCCAAAATGATTTCGTTATTTTGATTTAAAGCGCGTAGCTGATGCTCGCTCAAAGTCATATCTGCAAAACCAAGGAGATCCTTCCTCTGCGCTTTATGACGCCAAAAGGCAAAACGTGACCAGAAAGGCTGTAATTGAGTTGCGCTCGAGGTTTGGCAATTTTCTACCGGGTTCATGTCTACCGTATTGCTGGATAGACTAATCTGTGTGCCGGTAAGGTGCGGGAAAAGATTACACAGCGGTAACACGCCCTGCGCTGTAACACCGGTGTTCTCTAAATAAATGGCTTTCGTTGCAATGGCCGGTTTTGACTGATTCAGTGCGCGCGCTTCATCATAAGGTAATGGATAAAAATCGAGATCAGCTGGATTCGGCAGCGGGCTGATCAGGGTGCGTGCTAATTCACGAGCCGTATTATCACCCACCGTGAGGCAATCATTGAAATTGACTTCCACGAGCGCAGGCAGGTCTTTTAAGCGTTGAATAAGAGGTAAAATATCGGCGTCCACAAAATTGTTGCCCACAAGATTAATAAATCGACACCGGTATTGGTGCAAGGGCCAATCATTAATGTCATTAAAAATAGCACTCAAGCCATTGTTCGCGATAACAATACGCTCCACATTTTGCTGGCAGGCCGCATTGAGTAATTCGGCAGCGAGTTGATCGGGAATTAAATTAGACGATACATCAATCTCATCAAAAACTAACGTACCATTATTTAATAACGCCACTAATGGATTAAACGCCTGCGCATTTAAATTCATGCCTGCCACTCGAATAGAACGAGCAGCAGTATTGCTCAGCGCTGGCCAAAAATTCGCTACTCCTAGCTCAGTAAAAACGTTATTGGAAATATCGATGCGTATCCAGCAAACCTGCTCTAACTCTAATACTGCTTGTAACTGCGGCAGATCATCATCTGTCAATGAATTACCAGCCCAATTAACACGCTCAACATTGCCAGCAGAAGACAAGCCAAAAAAATAAATGCCCCGGCCTGTGATAAAGTTATTCGCCGCGCTGAAATCGCGCAAAGCCATCACCTGGTTTTTCCACGGTCGTGATAGCGCCATGATAGCTTCGTCGTCCATATTGATGTTATCTAAAGCAATGCTTGTTAAATTCGGTGCATGCGCAATAGCCTGCCCCAACAGTTGGTAATCGCCGCCGGTAAAATCGTTATTGGACAATATAAAAGTCTGTGCAGTTGAATACGACAACCAATTTGCAGCGGATGTGAAAAATCGGCCTGTTAACTGATTAAAGGAATAGTCGATAAAATTAGTTTGATTAGAGGACAGTCCTGTTTGGCCGCCGTCATCGGTCAACCCATTGCCTGGAAAGCTCATTTGATTGAGCGCTAGGGTGTGATTGCTTGCCCACTCAGCAAAACAATCCATGCCTGCATCAGCGAAATTCAAATATCCCGCATATAGGCCCTGCAAGCCGGGCTGCGGACGCCAAGCATTTAAAAAATTACACCATTGCTCAGGCCCAAAGTTCAAGCCGGTACAATCAAATAGGCTGACAGTCACTTGACTGATTTCTCTGCCAAGCATCACCAGATTATTATTTGACGGCCATAAAGGATTTAATACCGGCGCTGATATATTGACGATATCCCATTGCGGAGAAAGGGTTAATAAATGATGGAAAACCTGTTGCGTGGTAGCTTCTTCCCACGCTGTTAAGTTATTGCTCCAGGCCGATAAATTTAATTTTGAATAACCTGAAAAATGTTTTAAATAAATGAGTGTATTTAATAATTCATCCAAAGAACGCGGCACAGCTAATAAAGCATCTAGACAACCTTGCGGATCATTGGCAAGCTGCGGCGGCACAAATGAATAATTACCGCCGATGGTGCAGGCATATTCGCCCGTCACCGGCCAATAATGCCAGGCTTTATGCTGATTATTTTCGCAATCGTTCTGTTGCGCAAAAAAATCATAAGCCTGCTGGCTGCGTTGATACAAAATTTGCCCATAACGATAAGTCGTGTAAAGCAATAATATCCCTTGCACTGCCTTTGACATCACGTATAAGCCACGTCGGGCAAGTGGCGTTTGCTGATTCGCCGCCCAGTACTGATAATAGGCCGCTTCTCTGCATAAACCAGCGCGTTCTTCTGTAATCTCTTTTAATGCCATGACCGCTTTATTTGCAAATAATTGCCCTTTCAGCAGCGAGCTTGTCTCAAGGATTTCATCCGCATTAATAGCAGTGGCTTTACTGAAAATAGAAGTTGGATAAGTGCCTTTTGCAATGTTACCCAGCGCTGTAATCGCCGGCAAAGCTAATAAAGGTGAACCATGTTTGGCGATTAACTGAATGTCATTAAACCACTCATTAAATTGTGTATGAGTTTGGATTGAATTCAGCGTCAGGAAAATACTTGCAGCGGACAAAGCAGAACGATAAGCACTGTAAGGCATGCCGTTTTTAATCATACCGAGGCCATCACTATAAACAACTTTCTTTAATATTGAACCAATATTTTCTATTTGTTTAAATTGTACAGCTTGTAAAGCGCGTTCTAATCCAATAACAAGCAATGGCGATAACATTAAACTACCAGGCAATGCCCAAAAGCGGACATAATCATTAGGAAACCCATCATACGGCCCGCTTAATAGCCCCCACTCACGTCGATACAATCCACTCAATAAATCCATCGGCGCCATGCCATAACGGCGGGCAGGATTTAAGTAATATTGAATAAGATCGTACAGACCTAGTCCCAATAATGCTAATGGCCATAACGTACCGGCATAATAGCCAAGATCATGGCGAAGATTACGGCGAAACGTTGGGTATACAATATTCGCAACCGCTTGCAATTGCGACGCCACTTCTGTTTCAGTGATCTCCATTATCTCATAATTATTTTCAATGCTGTTACTTGGATGATTTACGCCAAAATAAAATCCTAATGCTTTTTCATTATCAAACGTTGTCAGAGCAGCTTGAAACTGGCTAGCCGTTGTAATTTTGATTTGATTATCGCTTAAAATAAACCGGGCTTTCAGCTGTTTATTGCTGACTAACGTTTTGATAAATTTTACATCCGCCTCAACATTGGTTTGCTTTAGCTGATTAGAAGCAAGATCTACTTTTTTAAGTGTGGACAAATCGAAGCATTGAAGTATTTTTTCTATCGACTGAAAATTTTTAATCTGATTATGGCTTAAATCCAGTATTGGCGTAATACAAGGAATTAGCTTTGATGGCGATGGTAGATTAATCAATATTTCATCGGTGATATCCTGCCCAGATAAATCAATGACCGGAGGAATTTCGGTGTTATTTTCTGTTTGTAAATAGCGAATAAAGTCAGCTAATGTAATTTTCATATGTTCCATTTTACCCTGTTAACATAAGCACACACTCCTTGTTCAGCAAAAACGATTAACGTTTTTGTAATATCCTTATAGCTTATTACCCTAAATTTAGCGGTTTGCTACGCAATCAGCCGCCATCCAACGATGCAAAATAACCAATTATGTTAAGTTACTGAATAATCATGCATGATTTTTCAACTTTTGAACAAAATTCCCATAGGCTTACAGAAAAACAAACAAACCTATGCCTCAGAATTTTCTATTGCAAACTCAAGTTCAGACTTGTCATGACTAGATAACCCTTTTGACATAAAAAAACAACCGGGAATATCCCGAGGGTTTTCCCTGCAAGCTGAACCATAGCCACTATAGCTTTGAAAGCGCATGCTCACTCTCCATTGTACCCTGTTTGCATCATCAGCATTTCTTGTACCGCAAAAACTTTTAATACTTTTGCTTCATCCTCACATTCTAATTTTAGTGATTTACGATTACCATTTGCCGCCCAATCTGCGATAAAAAATAAAAGCTTTCGCGAAAGTAATATGACAAAGCTTAGTAAATCTTTTTTATTACTATTTTTTATATTAAGTCACGCCGTTGTTTATATACTTCATTATCAAATTCACCAGGCCAGTGTATGCAACAGGTTTCTGCGCAAAATTATCAACCCCAACTGCAGTGCATTTTTGTTTGAGTTCTTCGTACGATTCAGCGCTGACAACAATGATAGGCATCCTTTTGATATTGTTGTTAGATTCATATTCGCGGATGTATTTAGCGAAATCAAAACCATCCATATAAGGGAGCCTTGCATCAAGCACGGCTAAACTATAAAAAGCGTTATTTTTACTATATTTTTCTAATGCCTCACGGCCATCCATTGCAATATCTACTTTAAATCCCATTCTTTCCAAAAAGCATGTATGCACTTTAAGCGCAAGGGGATCATCTTCTGTCAATAAAACACTTAAATTTACTAGCTGCTTTGATATATCGACCGTTCTAGGCATAAACTGCTCCCTGTTAACTTCTTATCATTGAAAGCTTGCCATATTTTGCAAGCTAATACACTCCACCAAAAGGTGGATAGACAGGCTAAAGTTTTTCTGCTAAAGGAAAACCGTATCTAATACCTACGGTCGCCGCCTGAATCATCGTTTTACACGATAACTTTCTTAAAATTTCTCTCTTATGTGTTTTTACTGTGCTCGCTTTAATTTCCAATAATTCAGCAATTTCATTCGAGGTGTTTCCTTGCGATGAAAACAGCAAACACAATTTTTCTTGTTCTGTTAATCGGTTATCCAATAAAGTGGCCCTTTTTAGCCATACGTAAGAAAGGAGTTCTATCATCTCATGAATTTGATTTTGCGTTGGCCATGCAATTTTTAAACGTTTCTTTAAAATAACGATGGCTGCTTTTTTATATAATTGTTCATCAATATTCATGATTTTCCATGCCACTTTCTAAAATTAACTCATTAAAATAAATTGCCTCAGATATCGCTTTAACAGCCCATGTGTTCATGATTGCCAATCCCCGCTTGGCCAGTGAGCCGCTTCGCCTGTAATAAATCATTGGCTAGCTGGACGAGCTTATCGCTTTCATTAATAATGCCTTGGACATAGCTTTTTTGCTCAGCGGTGAGAGGGAGTTCTTCGAGCAAGCGAGCCAAGCCTAATATGCCAGTAAGGGGCGTGCGTAACTCGTGGCTAAGCTGCCGCAAGGTTAAAGGTAAGCAAACGATTTCCATAGTCTTCTCCTTCGTTGCGTTGTCAATCCAGTTTTATAATCCTTAATCATGAATCAGCGTATGGGCTTATGGCGTTTAGTCTTTTTTTGTTATAATCCCATCATTCACCTAGGCTTTTAAGACGAATCATGTTCAAAAAAAATTCATTTAATTATTTTATTCTACAAACACATATCAAATATACAAAAAATGTACAAAATGTCAATCCTTTGCTTTCATTTTTTGAACTTTTTTTGGCTAGTTCGACATGCTAGAGAATGACACCTCGGCGGCAGCCGTCGGAAAACGTTTAAGACAGGTAAGGAAGCTCGCCAACCTTAGCCGAGAGGAACTTGCGGAACTCGCAGAAGTGGGCAAAACCTCTATTAGCTATTGGGAACACGCTACGAATGAGTCCAGCCAAATGACGCCCAGAAGCATGGCAAAGATTATCCATGCCTTAATGAAAAAAGAGGTGGAATGCACTGAACGCTGGCTTAGAACGGGCACTGGTTCAGCTCCCCGACATATTAATAAAAGCCCCCTGCTGAATACTAGCAATACGCTAGCAAAAACAAGTTTATCTGATCAGCTCACCGCCAATCTGAGCGAAGAAATTCAGCGCTTCACTTCCCTCAGTGATTTGGCGGTTATCACAAAAGTCGATACTAACGGTATGTCGCCTGCTTTAGAGAAAGGCGATGTGGTGGGCGGGATATGGCAACCCAGCTTAACGATGGAAACTGAGAAAATTTGCATCATTGAAATCCAGCAAAAATTACAAGTCAGGCGTGTAAAACCCGATCATAATAGTGGGTTATTGCAGGTTGCTTTTTTGACCTATGATTCCAACCAAAGCGAACCTTTTGAGATAAGAGAGGTTTCGGTGGAAAAAGTCGCCCCTATCATACGGGTGTGGCGTTAATCTGTAAAAGTTTGTATTTTCTCTTACTGATACTGTCAGATTTAGCCCCCAGATATTATAGTGGTAACTTTCTAAAAACTCAGTAATGATCCTTTATTTTTATAAGGGTAAATGAATTCATAAAGCTTCAATTTGAGAGGATTTTAGATATTTCTAAAATCCTCTCAAAAACCAACGTTTGTTGAACTGACAAAATATCTCGCCTGCCCCACTATTATTAATATAATTAGGTACTTTCTTAGCTGTAATTAACCAATTTCGTCAAGATGATAAAAATCAGCAGATAACACACTGTGGTGTTTCACTTTTCTCATAATTACATTCTCGTTCTGATGCTTCGATAAGCGCTTCCAATTCCTTTTGGGGAATTTCATATAAGCTTTTTACAAGTTCTAAAACACCATCAAAGTAATTTTCCTGTCCACATTTAAAATTTTCGATACGAACAAAAGAACGTAATGCAGGTGGAAGTGATTCATCAACATTGCCTTCTGCCAATAAGCAACGAATTTTATGAGAATGGCCGCTTTCAGCTAAATGACAAATTCTAATTAACTCGCTTTGAACTACAGGGGGTATTTCACCTGTATAAGAAGGTTCCCAATTATATTTTTCAAGCAATTTATTCGTGCCTACTATAACAATAAAATCAACCTTATTAATGTT
>CAIUAS010000371.1 GCA_903897205.1 uncultured Gammaproteobacteria bacterium | reverse complement strand
CCCCCGCAATTTAGACCACACAAATAGAAAAATTTAGGCCATAATAGCCCTCCAATTGGAGGAAAAATGGCTAAACATAAAAAGTGGTTACCCTCAGTAAAATTTGAAATTGCATTAATGGCGCTGAAGGGTGAAACGACACTTAATGACATTTGTAAACGCTATGAAGTTGCGCCAAGCCAAGTAAAAGCTTGGAAAAAACAACTCGTTGAGCAAGGCGCTAATTTATTTGTGAAAAATGATAAAACAGCTGAAGAAGCTACCAATAAGCTTGAAAGCGAACAGAGTAAATTATATGAAAAAATTGGCCAGCTAACTGTTGAGCGAGATTTTTTAAAAAAGTGTGGAACAAATCCCAGGGGAGCAGCGACGAGAATTAATACAAGTTGCGCCTAAAGAATTGAGTATCAGGCAATGCTGCGATCTACTAGGATTGAACCGTAGCACGCTGTATTACAAGGAAAAACCAGCAAACATTGATGATATTGACTTGCTCAATGCGATACGTGATATATGGGAGCGGTACCCGTTTTATGGGTATCGCCGAATCACGAAAGAGTTGAGAGCAAGTGGAGTTAAAGTTAATCGTAAACGTGTGCAACGATTAATGGCATGGAGCGGAATACAGGCAATATATCCTGGCCCGAACACAAGCCGGCGTAATCACTTGCATGCTGTCCACCCGTATTTGTTGCGAGATTTAAGTATCACGCACCCCAATCAGGTGTGGATGATAGATATCACCTACCTGCGCATGCCAAATGGATTTATGTACCTGGTAGCGCTAATTGACGTATATAGCCGATACGTTGTGGGTTGGTCACTATCAAACACGTTAGATACTGAATTTTGGGTGGAAGCGCTAAAATCCTGGCTTACTGATGCACGGCCAGAGATCATCAATAGTGACCAGGGATGTCAGTTTACAAGCGATGAATGGATTCATTTCTTGCGTGAATGGGAGATTAAAATTAGCATGACAGGCAAAGGAAGATGTTTGGATAATGTTTACATCGAACGATTTTGGCGGAGCTTCAAACGTGAAGAGTTTTATTTGAATGAATATGGAAGCGTAAAAGAGCTACGAAATACAATTAGCGTTTACATTGAATTTTATAACAAAAAACGCTGGCATCAGTCGTTAGGCTATCCGATGCACACATTTTATTGGGCCAAAAGCCAACCCTCATATTGAAGTTCAAATTTTTGCAACCCACGCAGCATTATAATTGGGCCCGGTGGACTTTCACTGGCATATCCATTCCAACCTCCTAATCTTGCAATAATCCAAGGAGATGCAAGCTATGCGGATGTTATTGCCTATCAATTAGGCTATTCGCCTGATGATCCTTTAGTGCCCGGCACTATTCTGAGCATGCCTACTTTATTGCCGACCCATACGCGTTATGGTGATTATGCGCCTTACAGTACGTTGTTAAATATTTTGATGAGTAACATCATGCCTGCCTTAGTGGGTGGCATGCCGCCACCACCGCCCAAGCCAAAACGCCCACATCATCATTGGTGGCAAACGGCGATAGAGTGTATTGTGGCTGTTGTGGTAGCGATAGTCGTGCCAGAAGTAGCACCATTAATTTTAGGTACGTTGACATCGTTTACAAGTGTGCTGGTTGCTGCAGTTGCAGGTGCTATGGCCTCGGCGGCTGAACAAGGCGT
>CAIUAS010000370.1 GCA_903897205.1 uncultured Gammaproteobacteria bacterium | reverse complement strand
TGATAGTAAAGAATAGCTTTTAGCACTCTGTAATATTGGCCGCTAAGCCGCCTAATGATGTTTCTTTATATTGGGATATCATATCTTTGCCGGTTTGATACATGGTGACGATGACTTTATCAAGTGAAACTTTGGTATCTTTGCCATCTTCTAACAAAGCGAGATAAGTTAATTTAATTGCTTTTTCAGCGGCAACCCCATTACGTTCAATGCATGGAATTTGTACAAGACCTGCGACTGGATCGCAGGTCATGCCTAGATGGTGTTCCATGGCCATTTCAGCGGCATTTTCAATTTGCTCTAAGGTGCCGCCTAATACAGCAGTTAATGCGCCAGTCGCCATTGAACAAGCGACCCCTACTTCACCTTGGCAGCCTACTTCGGCGCCGGAAATCGAAGCGTTGGTTTTATATAAAATCGCGATGGCGCCAGCGGTCAGTAGAAAATTGATAATGCCTTCGTCGCTCGCGCTGTTATGAAAATTACGATAAAACATTAAAACAGATGGAATGATGCCAGCGGCGCCATTGGTGGGTGCAGTGACTACGCGCCCGCCCGCGGCATTTTCTTCATTAACCGCCATCGCATAAACTGTTGGCCATAACAAAGCTTCGGGGTGTTGGGTACGGCCTGGAATGCCTTTGGCAATTAATTTATGCGCGAGATCGGCGGCGCGGCGTTTTACGTTTAATCCGCCAGGCAGTCGTCCTGTGGTGCTACAGCCTTTTTCTACGCAAGTGTGCATCACTTCAGCAAGTTCTAACATGCCTTTTTTAATATCTTTACCGGGATGTAGCGCCTGTTCATTGGCAAACATGAGCTCATGAATAGCTAAGTGGTGTTTGCGGCATTGATCAAATAATTCTTGCGCTGTTTGAAAGGGATAAGGCACGGCCGCTGAAGTAGCTTCGTGGCCGAATTGAGCTTCGGTCACAATAAAACCGCCGCCAATGGAATAATATATTTCACTGTCAATTAAGTTATTTTGTTTATCAAAAACAGAAAAACGCATGCCGTTGGTGTGAAGCGGCAATACTTCTTTTTGATGCAGCAATAAATCGGTAGCTTCATTAAAGGCAATAAGGTGGGTGCCGACAAGATTAATTTGGTTTTCAGCAATAATTGTGTGAGCGCGCGGCACTGCTTGTTCGGGATTAATCGTTTTAGGCCATTGGCCTTCTAAGCCATTGAGCACAGCGATATCTGTTCCGTGTCCTTTGCCGGTTAAGGCGAGCGAGCCGTAGAGATCAACTTGCACGCGCTGCACAGCGGCTAGCTGATGCTTGTTTTTTAACGAGAGTACAAACTCATGGGCTGCTTTCATTGGGCCAACGGTGTGTGAGCTGGAAGGGCCAATGCCGATGGAAAATAAATTAAAAACGCTGATGGTCATGGTGTTTATATCAGAGATAATTTTAGGGAAGTAATGATTGTAATTGTTTGGGTGGGAATGAGCAATTGATAGATAAACTAAGAGGAATAGCTTGTCCGGCTTTGCAACGATGGGGGTTGCAAAGCCGGATGAAGTTTTTAGTACGCTGAATTATATAATGGTACAACGCCGGTTTCTGTTTGATTGAACCAGTGGGGTTGTTTCGTCAGTGATGCTCTTAGCTTCATATAATGGGTTCTTGTTAAAACCCTCCTCGTACAGAGGATTATAATTCATTGCCGTTGTAGGTAGAGTGCCCGTGAGTGATGGATTTGCACCATTTTGTATGGCTTCTCTGTGCTTATGCCAGGTATGGAACAGTTCCGTTACATATTGGTCTGCGGTTATTGCAAAACCTGAAACATATATAAGAGGGGTAATGTCGTTAGCGCTCAGGTTAATGGCGCCTGCTACGTGCTTGCTTGCAACTAAAATACAATCGCCAATTGCTTTTTGTTGTGTCGCAGGAATGCCGCCCATCGCTTTGATGTGAGCTATAAAGTCTGGGTTACTTCCAATAACTTTACTGAATTCTTCGCCATCAATAAGATTGATACTGCCCTTATTGCCTGCTTTGCTAAGTAGTAACGCTAGCGTTGTTCCGTAAATCACCGTTGCACTCAAGCCTTTTATCTTATATTCATGGTTTTTAAAAAAGGCGCCGCCTTTCGGTGCTTTGCCATTAGAGTTGTCAGCAAGATAACCAATGACGGAAGATGCCGTTTTGGTTGTTAAATAATGCCCGGTTGAAATATAAAAATTAGTAAGGAGATTACTCTCAATTAGTTCGGCGCCTTTTATTAAATACGGGGAGGCGCTCTTGATGGCGTCAAATAGTGCCGCTTTGAAGTTTGTTACTTGGGTAGTGTTTAAACCGGCTGTTTTAAGTAGGCTCATTGCTTTTTGGAAGGCGGAATCTTCATTCAAGCGGTTTACTATATCTTGTGCGGAAACCATATTGCTTGGTGTGCCTTTATAGGGATAATAGAAAACCACGGTCATGACCGCTGAAATGGAGATATCAAGTAACATATTAAATGCTAAGCGCTGATTGCTGGTTTTGGCTTTTGCGTCTACCGCATGATTTCCGATGCCAAGAAAACGTGTGCAGGTATTAGCCAGGCCGCTTCTCATAACGCTAAAAGCGATGGTTTTTGATACATCGCCAACTAGTCCCATTAATCCCCCCATGGCTCCTAGAAACCCTTGCTCGAACGCGCTGACTTGCTGAGAGTTAAACGTGCCTTTTAAAACACTTAGATCATTTTCAAAAGCAGGATCGGTGGAAATCTGATTAACCACATCTTCTTCGCTCGTACCTGGCTCAAGTTTGCTGGCGTAATAAAATCCCAGAAACATGCTGGTTGCCAGCGCCACACCCACCGTGACTAATCCTCTTTGAACGTTGGGGCTTTGGGCAATATAATTTTTTGTTGAAACGGC
>CAIUAS010000369.1 GCA_903897205.1 uncultured Gammaproteobacteria bacterium | reverse complement strand
GTAAAATTATCTTGATAACAAGCCTCGCGGGCATTGCGGCAAGTTTTGTATTCTCGGCGTTAGGCGTCTATTGGGGCAGCCTGGCTGTCTTATTTATCAGCCGTGCCATCGCTGGATTTATGGATGGATCAGAAGCGGTCGCACAAGCCGCCATTGCTGATTTAAGTGAAGCGGGAGACAAAGCACGTAATATGGGCTTTGCCACTTTTGCGGGTACAATAGGATTTATCATAGGGCCTATGGTAGGAGGATTTTTAGCTGAGCCTGCTTTAACTGGAAAATATCACTATGAAATTCCTTTTGTTCTTTCATTGATATTAACCGTCGTTAATATTGTTGTATTAAATGCCTTTTTTCCCAAAGAAATTATAACGGCGAATACGGCTCCTATAAAAACAAGTTATATAAGTCTATTAAGTAAAGGTTTTTCTTTTTGTTTTGACAAAAGAATTCGCCGCTTATCATTTTTATTATTTGTTTTGCAGGGATGTTTAGCGGCCTTTTTTCAATTAAGTACCTTGTCACTGGTTGAAAAATTTCATTATTCATCAGGCGAAGTGGGATTGTTTACTACTTTTTTAGGCGCCGTATTTTCTGGAGGAATATTCTTCGTGATTCATGTGTTATTGTCACGAATATCACATTTAACCCTATTAAAATCAGGAATAGGTTTAATAGCCATCGCCATCATCAGCGCCCTTTATTTTCATCAATCGCCATTAATGGCCTGGATTTCAGTAATCCCCCTCATGTTAGGAATAGCGATGATGTATAACGTGTTACTGGCATTCGTGTCCAATGCCGTATCGGATGACGAGCAGGGTGAAGCCATGGGAAGTGGTACGGCGCTTAAAGCATTAGGCTGGTTGAGTTCAAGCTTGCTGGTCGGTTTGCTTTATCCGCATTTAGTGGTGATATTAATCGTCCTGTTAATGGTTGTATTGTCGTCATTAATAGTCGCTTTTAAAATAAAGGGCTAAAACGATAATTTTTTTATTGAGCTGATTTATCTCAGCTACAAAGTAGTCAATATAAATGGGTTTCCCTGCTTAGCAGAAGTTGTTGTAATTCATCCTAAGTACAATTATTTCATGCTAAAGTAGGGTACTTATTATAAGGGTAAAGGGAAATGTCTGAAATCGTTATCTACACCGCTAAAGATGGACAAGTCCAACTTGATATAAATCTCGCTCGAGAAACATTGTGGCTCTCTCAGCAACAGATGGCCGACTTATTTGGTACAAAGCGGCAAGCTATTACTAAACACTTGAAAAATATATTTATTGCGGGTGAGCTTGCTGAAAACTCAGTGTGTTCCATTTTGGAACGCACTGCTGAGGATGGCAAGAGATACAAGACAAAGTTTTACTCACTCGATGCAGTGATTTCTGTGGGGTATCGTGTAAATTCTAGCAAAGCTACCCAGTTTAGAATTTGGGCTACAGATGTCATAAGGGAGCATTTAATTAAGGGCTACACAGTTTATAGACCACGCCTCGCTCAACAGGGCGTACACGAGTTGCAGCAAACGGTCGAGCTGCTTCAGAAGACGCTAAAACATCATGAATTAGTCAATGATTTAGGTTCAGAAGTAATTCAATTAATTTTAAGCTATGCAAAGACATGGAGCCTTTTGCTTGCCTACGATGAGGCTCGACTAGAACTGCCACAAAAAGGGAAGCAAGCAATATCTCAATTAGATTATGAAATGACCATCAAGGCTATTTCTTCTTTGAGGTCTGATTTGTTTTCACGTCAGGAAGCAACAGCGTTTTTTGGTAATGAGCGTGATCGGGGGTTTGAAAGCATCCTCAAAAATATCGAGCAAACATTTGGCAGCGATCCTTTATATAAAACAATGGAGGAAAAGGCGGCACATTTACTCTATTTTATTATTAAAGACCATCCATTTACGGATGGTAATAAACGTATTGGCAGCTTTATTTTCTTACTCTATCTGAAATTACAAAACATGCCTGTTAAACTCAATGAAAACGGCTTAGTCGCACTTGCTTTACTTATTGCAGAAAGCCATCCCTCACAAAAAGAAATAATGGTTCGCTTAATTGTAAATATTTTAGTGGATTAAGGAAGAGAACATGCATAAAAAAGCGATAAACTTTTTTATTTACATGATTGGTAATCAATTAAATTATTCATAATTCCTATAACACCCTTCACCCGGTAACAATTGATCAATTTTTCATATAATAATGCGGTACTTGAATATAAGCCGCTAATGTTTTTGCAGGATTCTCTCCAGGAAATTGGCTAAGCACATTTTGTGCTTCATTTAAAGCATTAGGCTGGCTGAGTTCAAGCTTGCTAGTCGGTTTGCTTTATCCGCATTTAGTGGTGATATTAATCGTCCTGTTAATGGTTGTATTATCGTCATTAATAGTCGCTTTAAAAATAAAGGGCTAAAACGTTTTATTCAGTAATGATAAATTTTTACTGCTAGATTGAAGGCAGCCTCCCAACTTAGTTGAGATGTTTTTTTAGTAAATATATGCAGGTTAAGTGCTGTAAATATTAATGGTTCGGATATATGCTATTGTTTTATAGATAAGCTAAAAACATTGGCGAAGTTTTATGATTAAAATTCCAAGAACCTACAGAGAAAAAAATATCATATTATTAGTCATGATATTTTTGGTGATTGCAGCTAGTATCTATAGTTCTGTCAATATGCTTGATGCTTTCGATGTATTAGGGAGTGGTTGGTTTGGCGTTAGTTTATTGATGCTGGGTGGTTTTGTGGGTTTATTGGGTATGGTGCGGCTTGCAGAGTCTTGGCATTATTTTACTATTAGCAATAACAATGAAAAAAAATTAACCATTGCTGCTTCAATTGAGGATGGCGAAAACATTTTTAATTTAGATGTTCGCCGCACTCATTTTGAATTGATGTTAAGTAATAAAGCAGTGATAAAAATTGGTATTCAGGCGGAGCCTGCTGATGTGGTGAAAAAATATTTATCCCAAGAACAAGTAGCGCCTGAATTAGTGAAGCAATTTATCGCTTGTTATCATCAGTTAGGCTTAAGCCAAAGTGGATTTGTGCAGGTATCAGAAAAAATAGCTAAAGATTTTGGGATTACACTAGCGAGCGCAACGAATGTGGAGGCGATGGTCGCAGTGCGTAATGGCCAGTTATTTGTTTCCCAACGCGGAATCTATCGTGCGGCTATTGTGAATCCTACTAAGTTGTACTTTGCCAAAAAAAATCAATTAGTGCAGTTTAATCAGGCCTATTGGATAAAAAAGAATTTATCGGGAGAAATTGTTACAACCAAAGAAAATATCGAAGTAGCAATTTCGCCTGAATTTTTTGAGGTAGTTAAGGCGCGGAAATATACTTGGTAATTTTTCAAAGGAGGCTGCTTAACTAATCGTTGGGATATTTACTCAAAGTGTTTTATTTTGGGGTTGTCAGCGTAAACTGTCAAAATTTCCGTTCATCCTTTTTAAACGCAAGCCAAGTTTTTAGTTAATTTTGAAGGGAGGTATTTATTATTCCTCCCTTAACGCAAATTCACACCATAAATCAACTGATTTTGTGCGTAGAATTAGAATTAAAGCCTTAGTTTATAATAAAGGTTCCTGATAATATTTATATTGTGAATGTTGATGTGGTCAAATCGGCAACAATTGAAGGCTTACCACTTGCTTCTTTCAACTCTACTTTAACTCCATTTTTTTGTAAATGGTTAAAAAAAGCACTTGCTTGCGATGATATATCGTTTTGCATAGTAAAAAAGCAAACCTGATGACCAGCATACTTCTTAGTACTTGCCAATTTAGATTCAGGGTATGATTTCCACTGTAGCGGCTTTTGAAAGAATGATTGAGTTAAATATGACAATTTTTTTGTTTTCTCACTTTCTTCTGCATTTTGTTTGCATAAACTAAGAACTTCAATAAACTCTTTTTTATAGCTATCAATTGTAGCAAGTAATTTAGCTAAGCATTTTTCTGGATCTCTTAAAAGTTCCATTTCTTTTTGAAATTCGTCCTCTGTTAGTGTTAGTTCAGCAATTTGTAGAAGGTCATGTTCTCTATTTAATGTTAGCCTTTTTAAGCGTTTTTCATATTCTGCCAAGCACCAGATAATCTGCTCAAGTACACCAACCTTATTCTGAAATAAATGGATCAAGGGTTTAAACATGGCCTGTGTCGATTTTCTTATCGCGTTTGTGTAGTTATTTTGAGGTTGAGGTTCAAAATCTTTCCATTGGCATAGCTGGTTTGACCAAGTGTCAAAAAACATGGCCTCTTTGTTAAATCCATCCGGTTTAACTGGAACAAATATTTTAGGCATTTGAGATAAAGTTTT
>CAIUAS010000368.1 GCA_903897205.1 uncultured Gammaproteobacteria bacterium | reverse complement strand
TCAAAAACAGGGCTTAGCGCCTTTTCTAACCCAATGGCAACAATATGATGTTTTATTAAACAAACCGGTTACTGTTTATTTTCAACAAGAACCCTTAGCCGGCATAGCCACTGGCATTGATCCAAACGGTAATTTGCTGGTTAATTTTAATGGTTTAATTAAACCTATCGTTAGCGGTGACGTAAGCGTGCGTTTTTAATTCAATGGAAAATAGATGAGTATAACCTCGAAAACTAAAACACTAGGTGCCTTTGCCCTAGCCATGATTAGCGTCGCCAGCATCATCAATTTGCGCAGCTTGCCCATGATGGCTACCGTTGGATTAAATGCCGTCTTTTTTTATTTAATCGCAGCGCTGGCTTTTCTGATTCCAAGCGCCTTAGTCTGCGCTGAATTAGCCAGCAATTTTCCACAAGCAGGCGGCCTTTATGCCTGGGTCAAATTAGCTTTTGGCGAAAAAACCGGCTTTTTTGCCATGTGGTCTGAATGGTTTAATAATGTCATCGGTTTTCCAGCCACCGCTTCTTTTATTGCTATTGCTGTTCTTTATTTATTTAATCCTGCGTTGGCCCAAAATAAAATAATAGTGCTTGGTGTGTTGTTAACCCTCTTATGGGGTTGCACGCTTTATAATTTTTTAGGAATACTCGCCTCAAGCCGCTTAAATATTATCGGCGCATTATTTGGCACCATTATTCCCGCCATCCTTATTATTTCACTTGGCGCAAGCTGGTTGTTATTAGGCAAGCCAACGCAAATACATTTTGCAACCCAAAATTTATTTCCTGCGTTACATATTAACAGCTTAGTATTTTTTACCGGCGTACTCTCCAGTTATGCCGGCATGCAAATCACCGCTTTTCACGCACCCAATGTTAATAATCCACAGCGTAATTTTCCTTTAGCCATTGCCATTGCCGTCGTCTTAATCATTGCCATCACTTTATTTAGCACATTAGCCATTGCAATCGTCGTACCTCAGCAAAAAATTCAATTAGTTTCTGGAGTCCTCCAAGGCTTTGCATATTTTTTCCAAGCTTTTAAATTAACTTGGGCGCTGCCCATTACCGTGTTATTAATTATAATTAGTGGCATTTCAACTTTAGCCGCTTGGTTGCTTGGCCCTGCCCGTGGTTTAGCGGTGGCCGCCCAGAATCGTGATTTTCCTATTTATTTTAGCAAAGAAAGCAAGCGGGGAATTCCAGTTCGAATATTATTATTGCAAGCAACCATCGCCACCCTACTTGCCTTTTTATTTATTCTACTACCTAATCTTAATATCGCATTTTGGCTACTAACCGTACTAACCAGCCAATTCACTTTAATCATGTATGTTTTATTATTTAGTTCTAATATTGCCTTGCAACCAAAAATTACGGCAAATAATAATACCAAAGCATTTAAAATTCCTGGAATAATCTGGCCACGACGCTTGGTTTGCGGCGTTGCCATTATCGTTTGCGCAGGAGCGTATATTTTAGGTTTCTTTCCGCCCGCCCAATTACCCATTCCTAATTTAGAGATATATGAAGCGTGTCTCCTTATCGGTAATTTAATTTATATTGGCTTGCCGATCATTATTTATAAAAACAGGAAAAAAATTTAAGCCTTTATTTTTTATATAATGCCGATCATTAATTGCAAGGGTTTCATCTAGGCAAAAACTATATATTTCAGCAAACTTTCTATATACTCTATTTTTTAAATGGCCAAGCTTCCACCATGAAAAATAATCGAGCTCTCGCGGCACGCTCTTTATTAGCTACCATTCTCATACTTGCGCCACAAATTATTATTTTTGCGCTAGCCATGGATATATACGCGCCCAGCATTCCTATTATTCAAACTACCTTTGTCACTACACAAACCATGATGCAATTAACCATTAGTTTATTCTCACTAATGACAGGCGTTGGCCAATTGCTACTAGGGCCTATTGCTGATCAAATCGGCCGTCGAAAAATTGTATTATTTAGTATTAGTATTTTTATCGCAGGCTCATTGCTGTGCATGCTTGCCCCTAATATTACTTTGCTTATTATCGCGCGCGTTATTCAAGCGTTTGGCGCTTGCGGAATGATGGTATCCGCCTTCGCCATTGTGCGTGATTTATTTTTAGGCGATGATTGCGCAAAAGTATATAGTTTTTTAAATTCAACGATCGCATTATCACCCTTGTTAGCCCCCATTGTAGGCGGTTATCTACAATATTGGCTAAACTGGCGCGCCTCTTTTGCATTATTAGCCACCATTGGCGTTATTGCATTAATATCCGCTTTTTTAAATATCAATGAAACACTAAAACCAGAAAATCGCCGTTCATTAAAAAAAGAATTATTTATCGATTATTGGACCGTTGCAAAATCCCCCCCTTTTCTTATCTACACTTTTTGCGCTTCCGCTGGCTTTATCGGCTTTCTCACCTTTTTTTCATCGTCGGCTTATATCATCATCGATTTATTAAAAATCCCCGCCCAACACTTTGGTTTTTATTTTGGCTTTATTGGCATATTATTTTTCATCGGCAGTTTAATCGGTGGCCATTGCGCCAAAAGTTTGGGCACGTATAAAACCGTTTTAATTGGCGCAATACTCATGCCCTTAAGCGGCTTAACCATGTTAGCTTGTCACTGGTATTTTGGCTTGACCATGTTTGCTTTTATGGCTCCCATGGCAATCATGGGCTTAGGTGGCGCCTTGCTGATGGGCGGTGGTGCAGGCGGCGCTATCGAACCCTTCCCTGAAATGGCGGGAACAGCCTCCGCCTTATTTGGCTGCCTTCAATTTGTATCTGGATTCTTGATTTCTCAAATTGTCCTCGCCTGGAAAGTAACCTCAACATTACCACTAGCCTATACATTAACCCTATTCGGCTTATTAGCGTTTGTACTGCTTATACTCTTCAACGGATCCTCGCAAAAATCTAACCTAGGTACGGTTAATCAGAGGAAAGGCTTTTAATCTCAGAAAGGTAAAAATCCTGTTGCATACCAAACAGAAGCCGTCTAGAATGTCGACCTCTTTTCAAGAAGATACCTTCCCAAATGCCGGCATAGCTCAGTTGGTAGAGCAACTGATTTGTAATCAGTCGCCCTAAAAATCACAAATCGATTTTCTTGATTAAATCCTCATATATATCATCAAGTTAGCAAAAATAAAAAATGTTCACTTTTTGAGCGTACCAAAAAATTACCAAAATTTTGCCAAAAAAACTAAATTTAACGCATACCAACTTCACGTTTAGGGCTATTTATTTACGGCAACCAATCATAATTTGTAGTCAAATGGCTTACACCGTATTCAGCCATAAGCTATAGATACCCACCTCAAAAAGGATTACATTTACTGCATCCAGCCAAGGATGGTTGGTTAGTGACAAGGACATACTATTTTCTGCTCTTAACAGAGCAGAAAATAGCGTCACACAACTCTGTATAGGTTACTAGCGCTCTTTAGGCTTCCTCATTAATGAATTTTGATAAGCTGTCTTATCACTTATTCATGGGTGATACTTTTCTTCTCAATCCATCTACATCTTTGCTCAACATTAAAGATACCATTCACAGCAAGCTCGCTAAAGTTAAAGCCATCGCATCCTGTTTGTTAGTAGCAGTTTACGGTGATGGAAAGTTAACTAAATTAGTACGATAGGCATAAGCCAAGTTTTACTTGCCATAGAAGATTATTTAAATGCACTTGATTGTTTGCATAAAGCCTTGGACAATATGATGTTTCAGCCCGAAAAAAATTAGCATTTTTTAAATAATTATCTTGCAAGGCTTTAGGTTTGAACATCAAAGATAAAATTTCAGAATGAACGCCTTCATCAAGGGCATGGAACGATACTCAAAAACTACACCAGCTTGTAAAATATAATTGTGTGCTTACTCACAAACCCCAGGGCAGGTATTCATCACAGGAGTTATTCATGAAAAAAATATTAATGCAAGGTGCTAACTCTTTCTCAAAAAGAGCTGAGAAATTATTTTCAGAAGAATATAAGGCAACAGCTAAATACCTTGAAGCTTTTTATAAAGATAAGCAAAAAATTCCCTCAAAGATTGGCTTAACTGAAGAAGAAAATCTCAACTATGATTCAAACCGTTTGGATTACATTAATAGAGCGCTTGATTTTTTATTAAAATATTATGCCCCAGGAAGTTCTCCCATTATTGGCAGTTTATCTATCGGCGAGCAAGAATTTTTTGAAGGGCTTAGGCTAATTAATTCCAGATGTTTAATTGAACATATTGCTTTTACTATTTATCACTTGTCAGGCTCGTTAAGGGTTAAATATAAACATTTACTTACGCCAGCTCCGTTTACTTGGGAAACCTTTGAGCTATTGGGCGGACTCATGAAAACAGCACCGCCTGCCTGGTTATATATACTGCTAAGTAATGTATCAGGCGAGGCTGCCAAGCGCTTAATTGATGAGCACCTTGAAGTTGAATTAATTGTGGAAGCTGCTACCCCTACTATTTTGCAACAAGATATGCCTAAATTAAAACAATTATTTGTTTACATTAGCGATTGTGAAAAGCAATCAACTACTATGCAGCAAACATTTGAGCCTATCAGTTTAATCGCCATTAAGGCGCTTACGCGCCGTATTACAGATACTGAAAATTTAATCGATTTACTTAAATATGCTGATAATCACTGCGCTGAGCTAGACCAGCAAGAAATGATTGCAGAAATTAAGAAAAAAGGTAAGGCAGATCAACTGTATATGTTCGAAGTGGAGAAAAACGATAAAAAATTCATACGGCAATTTAATTTAAATACTAAACTTAGTCGTCACGCTGCATTGCGACGTTTAGAAAAAATCGGAGAACTAATCACGGGCAAAAACTTTTCTTCCTTTTTAAAAGAACTGGATACCAGTGTTGATTGGCAAGCTTTTGTCACTATTCGTGACGCAATAACGCATCAAGATGAGAGGGATAATAAAGCAAAAATAGATAACCTCCTTAAAGATGATGAACTTTTTAAAATAATCTTACGTGATGAAATGAGCGAGTTTTTTGATATTCTGACCAAAATTATAGATGTTCGCGATAAAACTTTACCTCAATTTCATAAAGAAAATATTGAATTATTCTGGCATAAAATTTTTCTACATGAACAGAAAGTTCAAGATGAATTTTCCAAGAATAATAAAAAGCAACAGACTGAGCAACCACAACTAAGAGCAACAAAAGATGATATCTTAATTTTTATATCATCCCTAAAAAATATCAATGCGCCAATAGAAATACAAGTAAGATGGCTAGGTATTTTAAATGGAATACAACCTGTACCAAATAAAACAG
>CAIUAS010000367.1 GCA_903897205.1 uncultured Gammaproteobacteria bacterium | reverse complement strand
GCCGCATAGTGCTATCTGTATTTGCTTTTCCGGCTGTTTGATTGCGTATTAATTTAAGGTCTGTTATTTCTGTTAAATCAATAACTACCTCATTATCTGATGGCCAAACTTTAGCTTTATCGCCATCGTTGGCATTGTTATAAGATGAGTTTGGTGCCGTTAATTTTACAGGTACTTTGTATATGTAATAGTTGTTTGTAAAATCGCTTCCTATGCGTACAAACATATTTACATCGCCATCATTAAGTGGTTGGTTGTTTAATTTTTCAGCATGCACAAACATTCTTATTTTTTTGTACGAACGCGCATCTAAGCTGTTGATGTTTTTATACACGCCGCGCGCATCGCCATCTTTAAGGTTTGATACACGTAATGAAAGCGATTGCTCGTTTAACAAAACCATGTTTGTTGTTTGCACGTTTTGTTGCTGATTAATGCCCGGAGGTAATACATAATCAATAGGGCTTCGTGTTCCGTTTTCCTGATAACTAACCGCAGATACATCAAACTCAGTTTGGTTATCGGTTACTAAACCACCTGTTGGACTTGATAAATCTTGTTGATACACACGCCAATCGCTACGCACAAGCTCTAGGCGCGCAAAACGCATTACTACCGGTGCGCTAAAGCTTTTGGTAAACATGCGCATAAAACGTATAGCATTGTATCCTTCTATGGATCCAATTTTTGAGTTGTAGCTGGTAATTGGTATTTTAAACTGATAAAAATTAACGGTACGCTGCACACCATCTGGCCCTTGTTTATTTACCGGAATAACATTTACAATGTAGTTATTACCCACGTTGCCCGGGTTAATATCTTGCGGTGTAACTTTAATTTTGTACTGGTAGTAGGCTTCTGATTGGTTAAGCGTATTATCTTTATTTATATCTTCTATGTTTGGTGTGGTGCTTGCTACAGTTGAGTATCCACCGGCATTTTGACTTTGATACTGATTTTGTGTTGGCGAGTTGCCCTCTACGTTGTTGTATTTTTTATAACGAAAAAGCGTGTTTGCCGCCGCGCCCAATTTATCATAATCATCACCTCGGTAAAAATGGTAGTTATCGCCCGAAGGATCACTAAAAGCTTCGTTGTTACCTGAAATATTTAATCCACCTACCCCGCCGGGACCAGACCCTAACGCAACTGTGTACCAATTAAAATGTTTAATCTCATTATCTACCGCATCACTTAAGTTATCCGGAATACCATCATAACCCACATCTTGATAAGGCCTGGTGTTTGGGTCTATATCAAAGGCATTTACATAAGGCGGAGAACTTGGTGTTTTACCCCAAGGCGAATTTTGATCTAAATAGTTTGTGTTGCTTGGCGATTTTAGTCCGTTTTCATAAGACATGCTTCCGTCTTTCAAAATATCTTCTGATACACTTCCTAAGTTAAAATACAACTCGCCATTAGTTGGTGGAGCCTGATGAAAGGTGTTGTATTGTGGCTGCGATTGGTTGTTGTAATCTTCATTAAACGGATCCATCATCCAAAACTGTATATACTCAATGTTCGCTGCCTGAAAATCATTGGTGGTAAGGCTTCGCATAATACCACCCCAACGTGTTTCAGGTTTATTTAAAACAATGTGCCCCGCAGTGCTTGAAACAGTTGCATCAATACCTGCAGAAATATTAGTTGGTTTAGTATCAAAATTATAAGGCCCGCGTTCGTTAGGATAAAAAGCCAAATCTAAAATAGGTAATAACTGCGGCTGACCGTTTGGTGGTGTTTTTTTAGGAAATAAATCGCTTTCAAAAAAAGCTTCCATAAAGTGATTGCTTTGAACTTGCACACTAATTGCAGCTGGTGTAAGTGCAGATCTTTGATAAAAAACAGATTGATCGACCGTGTACCAAGCTAGTTTTGCGCGGTTAAGTCCTGTTTTTATACTATCTGAATTGCCGGGTAATGTTTCCGGAAATAAGTTTGGTTGTCCTTCGGGCACAGAAGCATGAATCCAAGCGCCGGCACTGCGTAAATCGATAGTAGAAACACTACCTTCAAAATCATCAATATAAGAGGTTCCTCCATTATTAGAAATAGCTGCCGAATGACCCGGTATTAAATCGGCACCCTCGCCCGATATTTGTATAGACGATGGTTCTTTGGTTTGTATAAGCGGTATTTTATCTACCAAACGTGTAAGCCATGGCGCGTTGGCGCGGTAGTTATAATCGATGCCTAACATGGTGTTAGAAACCGGTTCATCGCCAATGTTAACTTTTTGGGTAAGCGGACGTTCGCCATAATGTAAGATGGTTCCTCCTAAGGCTAAATCTTTGCTGTATTTATAATCAAAGCGTGCGCCGTACATGCTTTTTTGCTGCACGTTAAATAAGGAGTTGTTTTCTGCTGTAATTTTTATGGCCTGACCTGAGTTTAAAACACTTTCGTTAATAATTTTTACTTTACCCATGGTGTAATCAACCGTGTAATCAACGTTTTCGGTAAGGGCTACACCACCTGCCGTTACACGCACAGACCCCTGTGGAATGTTCATCGAGTTTAAAGAAAACTCGTTACTGGTAGCAGATTGGTATGAGCCTTTTAACTTAAACCTATCTTTATTTGGCAACTGTTGTGCGGATATTTTAGTAGAATCATACAATTCCTGAAAAACAAAACCATTTACATCCGCCAAGTGATTTTGTTGCTCATCAGCAGAGAAAGCCTTTCTTAAATCATTACCAAAAGGCTCTATACTGGTAAAATAAATACGCCCATTTTGCGGGTTTACAGTTACGTTGGGTATAAAATCAAAATAACCATCGGGTTGCCTATCTTGGTTTTGGTTAATTCTATCTAATCCTAATTTTTGAATTAATAATTGCCCATTCATAGAGCCGTAGGGTATGTATGGAATATCAACACCTGTTTTAATATTGTTATAAACAACGTTTAACGCAAAATTGGTTGAACTTAATGAGTATGCCCCAAGCGTATAAACGTTTTTCATCATCAAATCCCACATAGGTATTTGTGTATTAAGCTGTGTGCTTTTTAGAAGTTTTGTTATTAATAATTTATCAGTTGATGGAAATTGATCTGAAAACTCACCCACCTGATAAACCTTTCCGTTTAAAGTATATTGGTAGGAAACCGATAAAACCTCATCATAATTTAAGGAAGTATTTAAAGAGATATAACCCAATCTTCCGTTCAAATAATAGTCGGTTGCCGGGTTCAATCTGCGCGCGCGCGTAAGTACCTCAAACTCTCTGCCGGCGTTAAATACCTGTACTTGCTGTCCAGCCTGCGCATCCATATAAGTGTATTGCGTAAGATTTTGTACTGCCGAATTATAATTTCTTTCGTAAAGAGGGCCTGGTATTTGGGTTGTTGAATTTGAATCTATTAAGCTTTTATATAAGGTGTTTAAGCTATTGCGAGGGTTTTTTGGGGTAGCAGAAGAGGAACCAATGCTATCTGTAATGTTATAAAGGGTAGGATTTGTTGTGTTTGCAGGATAAATGTGACTAACATCTTCCGCTAAATCGGCAAAAGCAGCAATGTTGCGGGCTTGGTCAAACTGACTGGTACGGTTTGTTACATACACCTCAATTTTCGTAATTTGTATAGGCGATTGTACAATGGGTGTATTTGCAAGCCAGTTATTGTAATTATCTCTAAAATATTGGCCTAAAAAATAATGTCGGTTTGCCTCATAATTATCGGCTTGAACCGTATAAGTCATGGTTTGTGCACCGTTTTGTACGTTTAATTCGGTTTTTTTACCTCTTTCTTGTGCAAACAATGCAGTAGTGGTTAGTTTACCAAACTGTAAGGTTGTTTTAACACCAAAAAGTGTTTGACTACCTGTAATAAGCGAGCTATTAAGCGGAAGATTAACGTTACCGGCTTCTACTTTTTTCAAAATCTCATCTTCCGTTCCGGTATATTGAATTTTAATTTGGTTCTCAAAATCAAAAGAAGCTTCCGTATTATAATTAGTGGTTAGTTTTAGTTTTTCGCCTATTTTTCCCACAATATTGAGCTGAATCTTCATATTAAAGTCGAAATTGGAGATTTTTCGCTGTTTTTGAGGAATAGCCGGATTTTCATTTCTATTGGTAATTACGCCAAACATTAGCTCGGCACTACCGGTTGGACGAATATCTACCGTGTTTCCGCCAAATAAACGATCAAACAACTCGCCACCAACGGTTAGCTTTGGTATCAGCTGTTTTTTTGTAGGATCACTTTTAGAATCGGCCTGTGTGCGCGATTTCCAATAACCTTTTACCTGCTCTTTAAATTTATAATCCTGGTATTCTTCTTCCGTCATGTAAGTAGGAGTGCGGTAATCAAGCGCCCCCATTTTTTGATCGAAATTGTAGGTTTTGGTAGCCGGATCGTAAGTAGTAGTAGTTTTTATATTAGAAGGATTGTTTAACTGCAGCGGCGATTTTGGATTATAAATAGGCTCGCCATAATCATTATCTTTTATCGGATAATGTAAGTCATCATTGGTAACCCCAGGCTCAACATCTGGTGGTGGAGTATCTTGTACCGTTGTTTTAATAAACGGATTAATAGCCGCACTACCCTGTTTTTCGGGCAATAGTCTGTTATTTTTACTACCCGAATGGGTAATAACCGAAAACAATGCTGCTGCCGCTCCGGCAATTAATGTATTTTTAAGAACAGCGTACACCCCTTACAAATTCTTCAATGCGGCTTTAATTAATATTTCTATCGTATCTGTTGTAACACCTTGTTGTTTTATGGCCTTTTCTATGGCTTTTTCGGCCATATTGCGGGCAAAACCCAATGCTACAAGAGCGAGTAACGCCTCGTCTCTATTTTTATTGTACGAAGTAGTTAAAATCTGTGAAATTCCTCCTTCGTGCTTACCTAACTTGCCTTTTAAATCAACCACAATGCGCTGTGCGGTTTTTTCGCCAATACCTTTAATGCTTTTTAAAAGAGCTACGTTAGCTGTGTTTACAGCCCCTGCAATTTCTGCAGCAGATAACGATGATAACATAAGCATAGCGCTGCTTCCACCCACACCCGATACCGAAATTACTTTGCGGAAAATATCGCGCTCATCCATATCAAAAAAGCCGTAATGCTTTGGATTATCATCTCTAACAAAAACCTGTTCTACGTAAAGCTTACACTCAGTAGAATCGGCAAGTTTTGTATAGGTATTAAGCGAAATATTAAGCGCATATCCAACATTGCCCGCCTCAAGCACAACAAATGCCGGATTTTTTTCTGCAATTTTTCCTTTTATAAAATCAATCATTTATATGTATTTTGCCACAGATTTTGCGGATTAACGCGAATTTTTTATCAATTTCTGTGTTTTTTATGCCTTATTTTGCTGTTTTTTACTGATTATCTGTTAAATTTATACTTTTGCTTTTGCCACAGATTACGCGGATTATCGCCGATTTAAATTTATCAATATTTGTTTTTTCGTTTTTTTGCTACTTTTTTATCTTTTTTTACCTAATTATCTGTGAAAATCTGCGTAATCTGTGGCAAAAACCTATTTTTTGTTCTGCGCATCTACTACGGCAATTGTTACCATGTTTACAATTTCGCGAACAGAACTTCCTAATTGTAATACATGCACCGGTTTTTTCAATCCCATTAAAATAGGGCCAATAGCCTCTGCCCCACCCAATTCTTGCATTAGTTTATAAGCAATGTTTGCCGAAGAAAGATTTGGGAAAATTAGTGTGTTTACATCTTTGTCAACCAAACTCGAAAACGAAAACTCTTCTTTTAATAACCGATTATTAAGAGCAAAATTAGCTTGTAAGTCGCCATCAACAATTAATCCGGGAAAATCTTTATGTAAAATTTTAACTGCTTTTTGCACCTTGTTTGGCAACTCTCCATCAGACGAACCAAAATTTGTGTATGATAACATAGCAATGCGTGGAACAATATTAAACTGTTTTACTGTTTTTGCTGTAAGTGTTGTTATTTCAACCAATTCTTCGGTTGTAGGGTCAACATTCATGGTGCAATCAGCAAAAAAGAAGGGGCCGCGTTTTGTAATTATCATATATAAACCCGCCAAGCGAGAATGCCCATCTGCCACGCCAATACATTGTATAGCGGGAATAACCGGAGCAGAATATTTACGTGTTAAACCAGATATCATAGCATCAGCAGCACCGGTTTCAACCATCATGGCTCCAAAATAATTGCGTTCGGTCATTTTACGGCGACAATCATAAAGTGTTAAGCCCTTACGTTGGCGTTTTTTCCAAAGCACTTCTGCATAATCATTTCGCAAGGCTTCATTTTCATTATCAAACGGATCAATGATTTGAATTTCATTTAAATCTAAATGATGTTCCTTCATCAATCTGCTTATTTTTTCTTTATTGCCTAATAAAATTGGTTTTGCAATACCCTCATCGCGCACCATTTGCGCAGCTTTTAAAATTTTGTAGTTATTAGCTTCACCAAATACAACGCGCTTAGGGTTTGTTTTTGCTTTGTTAACCAACGAGCGCATTAAACGATTATCTTTTCCTAAACGATTATCAAGCTCTGTTTTATAAGCTTCCCAATCGGTTATTTTATGTGCCGCCACACCAGAATCCATGGCGGCCTTTGCCACAGCGGGAGACACGGTTGAAATTAAACGATTATCTATTGGTTTAGGAATGATATAATCTGCACCAAAACTTAAATTTTTAGAGCCGTACGCTAAGTTTACATAATCTGGAACAGGTTCTTTTGCCAAATCGGCAATGGCTTTAACAGCTGCTAATTTCATTTCTTCGTTAATGCAATTGGCACGCACATCAAGCGCTCCACGAAAAATAAACGGAAACCCTAAAACGTTATTAACCTGGTTAGGGTTATCGCTTCGACCCGTAGCCACAATAACATCAGGGCGTGCGGCAATGGCATCTTCGTAAGAAATTTCGGGTGTTGGGTTGGCAAGTGCAAATACAATACAGTTTGGCGCCATGCTTTGCACCATTTCTTTATTTAAAATATTTCCTTTAGAAAGGCCAACAAATACATCGGCACCCTTCATGGCTTCTGCCAGTGTTTTAACATCTTTGCGAGCTGTGGCAAAAAACTTTTTATGTTCGTCCAGGTCGGTTCTATCATCAGTAATAACACCTTTGCTATCAACCATTACAATGTTTTCTTTCTTTACGCCAATGGCAATATAAAGTTTGGAACAAGAAATAGCCGAAGCGCCTGCGCCGTTTACAACCAGTTTTACTTCTGATAATTTTTTGCCCGAAACCTCAACGGCATTCATCAATCCGGCAGATGAGATGATGGCTGTACCATGCTGATCATCGTGCATAAGCGGAATATTTAACTCGGCTTTTAAACGACGCTCTATTTCAAAACACTCCGGCGATTTGATATCCTCAAGGTTAATTCCACCAAAGGTGCAGGCAATATTTTTTACTGTATTTACAAATTCGTCAACATTTTTTGTATCCACTTCTATGTCAAAAACATCTATATCGGCAAAAATTTTAAAGAGTAGGCCTTTTCCTTCCATTACAGGTTTACCGGCAAGCGCGCCAATATCGCCAAGACCAAGCACGGCGGTTCCGTTAGAAATTACGGCCACTAAATTTCCTTTAGCGGTATATTTATAAGCATCTTCCGGGTTTTTTTCTATTTCTAAACAAGGCTCTGCAACGCCTGGAGAGTAGGCCAGTGTAAGGTCTCGCTGGGTTGAATAGGGTTTGGTTGGTATTACTTCTATCTTGCCCGGTCGGCCTTGAGAGTGATAATCAAGGGCATCTTGCTTTTGAAAATTATTCATACGAAAATTTTTTAGAGAGGCGAAGATAACAAAAACACGGCTTTATTGATAAACCTGCGTTTTTTTAATAGAAAAAGATAAGGAGATTAACGTTTAGGCTTTAACTTTCTTTTGAAAATCGTATAGTTTTTTGCAACCATATAACCCGGCGGCAATAATTAAGAAAACAAGGCCATTATCAACCGGTATGCACACAGGCCAACAAGCAGGATGACCGCCGCCGCCAGGGGCAGCCGGACCACAAAAACCTAGATTGGCAATAAAAATAAAAAGTGTAGTAAAAATAATTTTTGATGTTGTTTTCATGCTATTAAACTTTTAATGTGCTAAAATACAAATTAAAAACAATACCACACATATACTATTGCAAATTAAAATGTAATTTCGCCCTTATAAAGCTACTCTTTTGGCAAAAAAACAAAGCACATCTGTTTTAAAGTTTGATGACATCAAAGTTATTTGGCGCACCATTGTACAAAACTGGTATGTGCCTTTTTTTATCGTACCTATTCTTTACTTAGTTGGGTACTTTGTTGCTTATCGTCAGTTTGAAACCTATCAGGTAACTTCTCAGCTTTTACTAAAAAACAATGATCAGTATTCTAAAGGAAATCTTATTAACGAAAACGATAATTACTATGGTGGCACCATGGGTTCTTATGTTGATAATTCTAACGAAACGCGCGTAATAAAATCATACGATTTAATTGAAAAAGTAGTTGATAAATTAAAATCGAAAATACAAGTAGCTTATTACATTGTTGGGAGAGTGCGCACCAAAGAAGAATTTAGCGGTATGCCCTTTTTAGTTTCTGTAAATACGGTTAATGCCAGTTTCTATGAAAAACCTATTTCCTTTAAAATAGTAAACGATAAAACATACGAGATTTCTTATAAAGAAGGCGATAAAGAAATTAAACAAAAAGGCATTTTTGGAAAAGAACTTATTACCATTAATTATGATTTACTAATAACGGCAGACGCTATGACTGCCGTTGGAATAAACGAACTTAAAAACATACAATACGAATTTAAAATACATTCTTTAGAATCTTTGGTGTATAGTTTTCAAAACAGATTGAAAATAGAAAACCCTGATTATACCAACATTTTAAAACTTTCGATAGAAGATAATTTAGTGGGCAGGGCTAAAATGTTTTTAGATACACTTTCTAAATTATATATAGAAAACTCGTTAAAAAGTCGTTTTAACCTTAATGAACGCACCCTTCAATACATTGATAAGCAAATGATGGAAGTATCTGCTGTATTAAAGTTTTTTGAAGATACCATGCAAAATTACAAATCAAATAAAGGCATACTTGATTTAACGCATGAGGAACAGGATTATTTTACAAAACTTAGTAACTATGACAATCAACGCACCCAATTAAGCAACTATCTGAAAATTGCCTTTGCCGGTTCTGAACAAATCGGAGTTGCAATCGGACATGACTGCAGAAACAACAGCCGTCTTTTTGCTGAAACGGCTGCTGGAATTTTTTCGGCTAACGGCATTAAGGTTTACCTATTCGAAGATTTACGCCCAACACCCGAAATATCATTCGCGATTCGGGAACTTGGTTTGCAAAGCGGGATAATTCTCACGGCATCCCATAATCCAAAAGAATATAACGGCTACAAAGCATATTGGGATGACGGGTCGCAAATTGTGGAACCACACGATGTGAATATTATCAGTGAGGTATTGAAAGTTAAGGTTGAAGATATCAAGTTTAACGGACCTAAGGAAAACATTTCTTTGCTAGGTGCTGAAATGGACCAGAAGTTTCTGGAAAAGGTCGTTTCTGTATCACTTTCGCCTGAAATTATTAAACGTCAAAATGACCTTAAGATAGTTTATACCCCAATTCATGGTACCGGAGTTAAGTTAATTCCAATGGCCCTCGAAAAAATGGGGTTCAATAACGTTATTCATGTTCCTGAGCAAGATCTTGTTAGCGGAGATTTTCCAACAGTAATCTCTCCAAACCCGGAAGAACCAGCGGCAATGAAACTGGCCATTGCAAAAGCCGTTGAAACAAATGCCGACCTTGTAATGGCTTCTGATCCTGATGCGGACCGTCTGGGTATTGCAATAAAAAATGACAAAGGTGAATTCATCCTTGTAAATGGAAACCAGACAGTTCTGATATTCTTATATTACATAATTACAAAACGCAAGGAGCTTGGACTATTGAAAGGAAATGAATATGTAGTTAAGACTATAGTTACAAGTGAATTAGTAGTTGATATCGCAAAAAGGAATAATGTCCAGTATTTCGATGTCTACACCGGGTTTAAATACATTGCAGAGGTAATCCGCGAGAATGAAGGGAAGAAAAACTACATTGGTGGTGGCGAAGAGAGTTTCGGGTTTATGCCTCTTGATTTTGTGCGCGATAAGGATGCTGTTACCTCCTGTGCTTTGATGGCTGAGATTGCAGCCTGGGCTAAAGACAACGGGCGATCGCTGTTCGAGATGTTACAGGATATTTATCTTACTTATGGCTACTCAAAAGAGAAAATGAAATATGTCGTCCGAACCGGGAAAAGCGGTGCTGAGGAAATTGAAGAGATGATGATTAATTTCAGAAATAATCCGCCGAAACAACTTGCAGGCTCAGCTCTTTCGGTTGTGAAAGATTATGAGACTCTTGAGGAAAAGCATTTGCTGACCGGCAATAAAGTGCCAATTAATCAAAAAATTACGGCAAATGTGCTTCAGTTCTTCACAGAAGACGGATCTAAGGTCTCTGTTCGTCCTTCAGGAACAGAACCAAAGATAAAATTCTATATTGAAGTAAAAGACACGCTTTCTTCTCCTTCTGATTATGATTCAGTCGAAGCAAAAACAAACCTTAAAATTGATCAGGTTATGACTGATCTTGGGTTATAAAAATAATTTTACATCGGTACTTAAAAGTGCCACAT
>CAIUAS010000366.1 GCA_903897205.1 uncultured Gammaproteobacteria bacterium | reverse complement strand
GGCTTGTTGATGCCATCTGAAGCTTTATATATTGAGATCATGAGTGAATTATTGGAATCTTTTGAAGCCCAGCATGATCCTGAACATTGGTATCAACAGCATTGCCATAAAGATCTGCTGGTAAAATAAAAGTTTGATAATATTCATCTAATTCTGTTATGAATTTTGCTTTTTGTTGCATGCTCAAAAAAGTTGCTTGAAATGAATTTTTTGCTAATTGATAAATTTCTTGTTGCGTAAGTTCCAAGCCTTTTTGCGCGGCTAAGAAATTTTCATTTATATGTCCGCCAAAATAAGCCGGGTCATCTGAATTTACCATGACGCATAATCCTGCTTCTAACATTTTCTTGAGAGGGTGTAGTTCCATCGATTTAAAGACGCAGAGTTTAATATTAGAAAGAGGACATATGGTGAGTGGAATTTGTCTTTTGGCTAATTCGATGACTAAAGTAGGATCTTCCAAACAACGTACGCCATGATCAATGCGTAGCACTTGTAATTGATCAAGCGCTTCCCAGATGTAATCCGCTGGACCTTCTTCGCCCGCATGGGCAACAGCCAATAGGCCATGCTCACGTGCTTTAGCGTAAACTTCGCGAAATTTACTCGGTGGATTGCCGGCTTCGCCGGAGTCTAGTCCCACTGCGGTAAGCCAATGTTTATAAGGCAAGGCTTCTTCTAAAGTTTGCAGCGCATTTTCAGCGGTTAAATCACGCAAAAAACACATGATTAAATGGCTGGAAATATTTAATTTATTTTGGCCATCGACTAAGGCGCGGCGTATACCGCTAATAACAACTTTAAAAGTAATTCCACGTTGCGTATGTGTTTGTGGATCAAAAAATATTTCAGTATGGCGAATATTTTGTGTCTGGGCTTTTTGTAAATAAGCCCAGGTTAAATCATAAAAATCTTGTTCATGGATTAGTACTTTTGCACCAGCGTAATAGATATCTAAAAATGATTGTAAATTTTGAAATTGATAAGCGTTGCGAACTTCTTCAATAGAAGAATACGGCAACTTTATTTGATTACGTGCCGCTAGAGCAAACATTAATTCAGGCTCTAATGTTCCTTCAATATGAAGATGCAATTCTGCTTTTGGAAGTTGATTAATAAAATTATTCATATTTATGTCCTTATAGAATGTTAATAATTAATTGAAATTTACTGTTGTAATGCCTATCCATGGCGCACATTAAATAGTGTTATTTTCTAATGCCTTCCAGCAAAATCCAATCTTCTTTTTGCTTGGGTTCGGCTACTGTAAAGAAGGGTTCATACGCTTTTATTACACTGTCTGTTTGATCGGCGAGGATCCCTGACAACACTATTTTACCGCCCGCTTTAATTAATTGCGAAAATTTGCTTGCTAATTCAATCAGGGGAGTTGCTAGGATATTGGCAAGTAATAAATCAACTTGTATATCAGGTAATTGCTTGGGTAAGGTGATATGAATGGTCGCGAAATTTATTTGATTGCGTGCCGCATTATCATGCGTAGCTTCTAGTGCTTGTTCGTCATAATCAATAGCCCATACTTCGCTAGCGCCTAATTTTAAAGCAGCGATTGCTAAAATACCTGAACCGCAACCATAATCAATGACCCCTTGTTTGTTTGGCGAATGGCTATCTAACCATTCTAAACAGAGTGCGGTGGTTGGGTGGGTTCCGGTACCGAATGCTAAACCAGGATCTAATATAATATTAACGGCGCTTGCATCGGGTGGCTCGTATGCGCTTGGACAGATCCACAAATGGTTACCAAAACGCATGGGTTGAAAATGCTCTAGCCAGGCGCGCTCCCAATCTTTATCAGCCAATTGTTCGATAGAATAGTTGAGCACGACTTTATCGCCATACTGTACACGTAAAAAATTCAAAATTTGTTCTGGATTGATAGGTTGATCAAATAAGCCAACGATCCAATCATTTTGCCAGATAGGAGTGCTGCCAGGGGTAGGTTCTAAGATGGGTTGATCCGCTGCATCTAGCAAGGTCACCGATTTTGCGCCGAATAAATTGAGCATCATACTAATGGCGTCTGCATATTCGGAAGTAGTTTGAATTTTTAATTGTAGCCAGGGCATATTAATTTTTCTCGTTTGTTTGTGGTAGCTAATTTGTTAAGTTTAGTTTTTTGTAAAATTTCAAAGATTATACTGCCTAATTCACTGCTGATTCCAGTATGGTTATATTACTTCTCCCCATTTATTTTAATGGAAATTAAATTGGATAAGTTTAACTAAGAGTCGCTCGGTTCGCACTAGTCGCTCCAAAATAGGATTCATATGCTATATTTAAATTAGCGAACTCATTTAAGTGTCTTAGTTAAAAGGAGGGTATATGATAATTTCGCTACATGAAACTTTTCATGCATTGTGGACGTTGCGTGGCCATTCAGAACTGGCGACTTATGAAGTGCAGATTTATATTGAAGGCCCCGAGCGAGGGATGATGTCGGATGTGGCGCCCATTCTTGAAGAAATTAAAATGCTGGAAAATGGCTATTTAAGCAAGATAATTGGCAAGTCTTCTTTGGAAGCGGTTGCGTTGTATATACGCGATTTTGTCAATAGACACTTAGAGAAATGCGATAAGATTGTAAAAATTATATTGCGGGAAAATGACCATTTTTCAGCGATACTTAATGAAAATGCAATTTTATCATCGCCAGCAAGTAAATAAATGGCTAACGATGGGATAAATAAATATTTATTTATCCCATTAATTTATCTTCCAAGTAATGGATGTTGGTGCCACCCTTGACGAAATTCGCATCGCGAATAATGGTGTGGTGCATGGGGATGTTGGTTTTAATGCCTTCAATTAAAATTTCATCTAAAGCATTGCGCATGCGCGCTAGTGCAATCTCGCGGGTTTCACCGTAAGCAATTAATTTTCCTAAGAGTGAATCATAATAAGGCGGTACGCGATAGCTGGTGTAAATATGTGAATCCATACGAATGCCTGGCCCACCTGGAGGGTGATATAAAGAAATAGTGCCTGGTGAGGGGATAAATGTTTCTGGATCCTCTGCATTGATTCGGCACTCAATGGCATGTCCTGTAAATTTTAT
>CAIUAS010000365.1 GCA_903897205.1 uncultured Gammaproteobacteria bacterium | reverse complement strand
TATTAGCGGCCGTTAGCAAATTTTTGGCATCATGTTTTAAATAATCATTAGCTTTTAATTCGATTTCTTTTAAGCATTTATCTAAAGATTTCTGGATTAAACTGACGTATTGCTTTATGGCCTTTAGACTATCCAATACTTTTTTATTCAGTAATATACTATTCTGTTTCATGGTCTTATCCTCAAGAACAATCTCATGTTAGGTTCTGCTCAAGCAAACTTTGCATTTTCTTAAGTAATTGAGGCAAATCAATTGGCTTGGTCTCATAATCATTACAACCAGCTTCTAAAGCTTTTTCTCGATCACCTAACATCGCATGCGCTGTTAGTGCAATAACGGGGATAGAACGCGTTTTAGCATCCGCCTTCAGCCGACGAGTGGCTTCCCATCCATCGATGAGTGGCAAACTCATATCCATGAGAATTAAATCAGGAGTTGCTGTTTGCGCTAAATCAATTCCTTGTTGTCCATCCACGGCAGTGATGACCTCATAACCTTTATGTTGCAAACGCCGCGATAACATCTCAAGATTTAGCTCATTATCTTCAACAATTAGAATTTTATTTGACATAAATATTCACCTTTTTATTAAGTTACCGAGATTATCTGCTTGGAAATAGCAGCTAATAATTCATTTCGTTTATAAACACCTTTTTTCAAAACCAAACTGGTATTATTAGCCAGCATATTTTGCTCTTCAGCCGATAATTCCTTTGCCGACACCACAATAACAGGAATCTTGCTCCATTTTTCATGCTGGCGAATCAGAGTAATCACTTCAAAACCATCCATTTCTGGCATCAGTAAATCTAATAAAATTAATGAGGGCTCGGTTTTATTTAATTGCTCTATTGCTTCACGGCCATTCATGGCCTCTATCACTTGCCAACCTGCTTTTTTAACTGTTTTTTGCATTAATTCACGCGCAGATGGATCATCATCTACAATCATAATGACGGGAAATTTGTCATCTGTATTAATTAATTTCCGTATCGTGTTACGAACAACTTCAGGCTCCGCAGGCTTGAGCACAAAATCAATGGCGCCCAATGAATACCCTAAGTCCGTTTCGGAAACGCGCGATACTAAAACCACAGGAATAGGCGCCGTTTCTGCATGATCTTTGAGCGCTGACAATACGCCCCAACCATCGATCAACGGCATAATGACATCTAATATAATGACATCCGGCCGGTATTTTTTAGCCATATCCAAGCCTTCTTGGCCGTTATACGCATGCACCACTAAATATGATTCTTGTTTTAATACTTCTTCTAATTCACTATGCACTTGCGGCGAATCATCAATAATTAAAACCATTTTCTGCGAGGGATTTTTATTTTCTATTCCTATTTTTTTCGGCGCTGCTATGACCGCTGATTTTTGCAAACCGACCGTACTGACTACGGGCAAAAAGATCGAAAATGTTGATCCTTTACCATATTCACTCTCTACAGAGACATAACCACCCAACATATCAGCAAAGCGTCTTGTTAAATAAAGACCTAACCCTATGCCACCATATTTACGGGTAGTGCTTGCATCGGCTTGCGAAAAAGCTTGGAATAATCTTCCTAGTTTTTCTTCTGAAATACCTTCGCCCGTATCAGCAACTGCAAATTTGATATAACTAATGCCCTTTTCGATGCACGGCTCAATCATGAGTGTAATCTGCCCTTGCTTGGTAAATTTGCTGGCGTTACTGAGTAAATTTAATAGACATTGACGCACTCTCACCAAATCAGTATGCATAAGGCCAACAGTCGGCGCTAAATCTATTTTCAACGTATTATTATTCATTTGTATCATGGGGCGAATAATTGCTTCTAAATCAGCGATTAAATTGGCAATCTCTACATCTTCTAAGAACATATCCATTTTCCCTGATTCAATTTTTGATAAATCAAGTACATCATTAATTAAACTTAACAGATGTTTCGCTGAACCAATAATTTTTTCCAAATCTGCAAGGTAATCTGTCATCTGACTATCTTGCATTTCTTCTTGTATCATTTCACTATAACCAATAATCGCATTTAATGGCGTGCGCAGTTCATGGCTCATATTAGCAACAAATTCAGATTTAATTTTATTAGCGGATTCAGCTTCTTCTTTCGCTTGCTGCAATTCCCTAACCATATTTTCTAAGCTTTTATTTAGATCGCTCAACTGAATCGTTCTTGATTCCACCAATTCCTGCAAATG
>CAIUAS010000364.1 GCA_903897205.1 uncultured Gammaproteobacteria bacterium | reverse complement strand
TCAAATAAGTTCTTTGGCGGAAGAATTATCTACCGAGCTGCAAGAAACCAATATCGATATTAAAGAATTGGGTGAAAGTTTTGCGGAAGATGACGCTCCAGTTATTAAACTACTCTTATCCTTATTTGAAGATGCTATAAAATTTGGCGCTTCTGATATTCATATTGAACCAGAAGAAAAACTATTACGCATACGTATGCGTATTGATGGCGTTTTACAAGAGCAACTTTTAGAAGAGACACTCATTGCGCCTGCAGTAATTCAACGTTTGAAATTAATGGCTCGTTTAAATATCGCAGAACGGCGCTTGCCCCAAGATGGCCGTTTCAGTTTAAAAATTAAAGAGCGTAATTATGATGTACGTTTATCGACTTTACCTGTTGCTTGGGGCGAAGCCGTTGTATTGCGTATATTAAACAATACGGTTGCTGGCTTGCACTTAGATGAATTGGGTATGGATAAAAAATTACTTAATGCATTGCGCCGTGTTATGAAATTACCCAACGGTATGCTTTTAGTAACAGGGCCAACAGGTAGCGGTAAAACAACTACCTTATACAGTATGCTTAATGAGCTTAATACTAGCAAAAATAAAATCATTACTGCCGAAGATCCTGTCGAATACCGTTTGCCACGTATTAATCAAGTTCAAGTAAACCAAAAAATAGGTTTAGATTTTGCTAAAATTTTGCGGACCGTTTTAAGGCATGATCCTGATATTATTATGGTTGGTGAAATACGAGATAAAGAGACCAACAGCATTGCGTTACGCGCCGCGATGACAGGACACTTAGTATTAGCTACTGTCCATACCAATGATGCCATTAGCACGGCAGTACGCTTAATGGATTTAGAGAGCGACGGCTATTTGATTGCCGAAGCAATCAAAGTTGTTATTGCTCAACGTTTAGTGCGGCGAATCTGTGCTGAATGTGTAACTGATTATGTTCCTACCGAAGCGGACATACTTTGGCTACAAAACATGGGCATTAACACTGATGTAAATTTAAAATTACGGCATGGAAAAGGCTGCTCGCAGTGCAACAGTACCGGATATAAAGGACGCATTGGAGTATTTGAATTATTAGAAATAGATGAAAATATGAAACAGGCGTTGCGCAAGAATGACACTCAGCTTTTTGTTAAATATGCCAAGCAAACAAATTTTAAAACGATGGGGCAGGTTACGCTAGAGTTAGCAATGCGAGGCGCTACTACATTGGCAGAGACAGGCCGTGTAGCTATATTAAATGATGAATAATTTAAAGCAAGGATACTAATGGCAGCATTTTATTATAAAGGACGGGATGAGCAAGGAAAATCGGTAACGGGTACACGTGAAGCGATTTCTGCGGAAATGCTTGCGGCACAATTAATGAAGGATAAAATTATTCCTGTCGTTATACAACCAATACCTACCGCGAAGTCTTTTACCGATTCTCTTAACAAGTTATTGCGTGGTAGAAAAGTTTCTCGGCAAAATATGATTGTTTTTTGCCGCCAGATGCATAGTTTATGTAAAGCGGGCATACCGTTAAATACCGCTGTATTACGTTTAGCTGAAACTACTCATGATCCTCTTTTCTCTGATGCATTGCGCGACATCGCCAAAGACCTATCAGCCGGTAAAAACTTAGCGACTGCTATGCAGCAGCATCCCATAATATTTCCAAAAATAGTTATTAATTTAGTGCGTATTAGTATAGAAGGCGCGAGCCTTGACACAATTTTTTTGCAAATAGCCGAATATTTGCAGATACAAGAGACTACACAAAAACAAATCAAATCAGTTTTTCGTTATCCAATGTTTGTATTAGTTGCGATTTGCATGGCGCTTGTAATTATAAATTATTTTGTTATCCCACCATTTGCTAAACTTTTCGCCAGTTTTCATTCGCAATTGCCCTTGCCTACACGTATATTATTAGCGATCTCTCAAGATATGCGTGATTATTGGTATTTAGTATTGGTGAGTGTGCTGAGTTTATTTTTACTTTTACGCTACTTGTATTCTATTGAGCCTGTGAAAATATAC
>CAIUAS010000363.1 GCA_903897205.1 uncultured Gammaproteobacteria bacterium | reverse complement strand
CGGTAGGCAGCGCTTATCCAGGCGTTGAAATTCATGCCAATATTGCCGAGGGTATTTTAACCAATTATTTTCCCAGCGAACCTTCCTGGCTACCAGGAGCAGAATTAACTTGCCTTATCTTAGCAGGGGTTATTTTTAGCTTATTATTTCCATTTTTATCTGCGCGTTGGCTAATGTTTTTAGCGGTAAGTTTTCCCATTTTATTAGTGATTACCAATAGCTGGCTCTTTAGAAAAATGGAAATAGTCGCATCCGTCGCTATTCCTATTTTATTAATTATTGGTTTAGCTATTATTAATATGGCGTTTGGCTATTTATTAGAGAGTCGGCGCCGTGACCAATTAAAAAATATTTTTGGTCAATACCTCCCACCCGCGCATATTGATGAATTATTAAAACACAACAATAAAAATAGTTTAGCCGGCGAAAGCCGTGAAATGACGGTATTATTTTCCGACATTCGTAGCTTTACCACCTTATCGGAAAAAATGACAGCGAGCGCTATTAAGTCATTATTAAATTTATTTTTTACGCCAATGACTAAAATCATTTTTGAGCGGCATGGCACGATCGATAAATACGTTGGTGATATGATTATGGCTTTTTGGGGCGCGCCTTTAGCGGATTCCGATCATGCGAAACACGCCATTAGCGCTGCATTAGCGATGCAAGCTAAAGTGCAAGAATTAAAGCCCACCTTTATTGAACACGGTTTGCCTAGTTTAAATATAGGCATTGGCATTAATACCGGCTTAATGAATGTAGGCGACATGGGATCAGAATTTCGACGCGCTTATACTGTCATCGGTGACACCGTTAATTTAGCATCTCGCTTAGAATCCCTGACCAAACATTATGGAGTTAATATCATTGTTGGCGAGCAAACTCAAGTTAATCAACCTGAGTTTGTGTTTCGCAAATTGGATTATGCGCAAGTAAAAGGCAAAAAAATTGCCGTGAATATTTATGAGCCCTTATGTTGGCGAACCGAATTAACGCCCGCTTTAACGCAAGAACTGACTCAATATGAAAAAGCGCTGAGCTGTTATTTTAATAAAGAATGGCAAGCAGCGATCGATTTATTTAAAGCTTTAGTTGAAAATTACCCAGATACACGTTTATATAGTATTTATCTGGAAAGAAGTTTAGATCCAACCAGACACAATGATGAAGCTAATTCACCCACTTTATTTACGGAAAAATAATATGCTCTCCACTTATCGGCATTCTCTTTTAATAGGCGCTTTATTGTTTGGTGTTTGCCAATCCGTGCAAGCACAACCGGAAACAGTCGGGCAAATCATCCTCGCTTCCGGTCAATTACAAGCGAACCAACCCAACCAAACACCTCGCTCCTTAAAACGCGGCTCGCCTTTTTTTGCCCATGACACCTTAACTACTTCCAATAATAGCGAAGCCCAATTGCGCTTTACCGACGGCACCTTAGTGTCACTACGGCCCAATTCCGCTTTCAAAATCGATCAATATAAATTTAGCAACGCCCCCGCTGCTGACCATAAAAATACCACCGTTGATTACACGGTTAGCTTAGTTAAAGGCGGTTTACGCAGTATTAGTGGTGAAATTGCTAAAAAGGATCCTAACGCCTATCAAATTAATGCGGGGGTGGCGACCATCGGTGTACGCGGCACCGAATTTTCTTTAGTGCTGGATCAAGCAGGCGGTTTAGGTGCGGCGGCTTATGCAGGCCGCATTAGCGTAAAAAATCAGGGCGGTTCCATTGAGATAGGTAAAGGCGCTGAGTTTAATTATGCCTATGTTGCTTCCGCTTATAAAGCACCTCAAGGTGAACCGATTCGTCCCAGTTTTATGTTAAACGATCCCCAAATCGGGCAGGTAAATTCGGGCAGTTCGCGCAGTAGTATTTGCTTGCAGTAGGCTTAATTTAAACTAGGGCCCTAGTGAGAAGTCAAATATCACTAGCAAGCCCAAAGGAAATTTTATATGATTTTAAGTGAATGATTCTAAATAAGGAAAATATAATGAAGAAAGGCAACCCTCCAACCGACACCGATCCTATTATTAATTATGCTTTTATAAGCGGCAGTTACCAACGTTTAGGTGGTATTGTCCATAAACTGAATCAAAATCTTAACCAGTTAAAAGAAATTTTGGAAACAAACAACCCAGCGTTAATTGAGCAAAGCAATGTTGAGCCTGATACAAAGGGTGTTCAAGCCCAACCTCCATTGCCTAGTCATAGAAAAAGCTAGTTTTTAGCAGCTTAATTGCACTGTTGGTTGCTGAGTAATTGGCGGTTGCAAGGTAGCCAACGATTCATTTAATAGATCACTAAAATTTCGCTCCACCTCTTTTATATTTCTTGTCCAAGGTAAGCTCCACTCCATTAAATCTTGCTTGTCTTCTTCAGAGGCAAGGCTCGCATTAATCTCTTGCTTAAAGTCCTCATTTAAAAGATAGCGCCGCGCAAAATGAAGCATATTATCAGCCAGCTCGCTGCCAATATTACACAATTCATCCCTCAAATTAAGACTATTCGTTGCAATTTTTCTTAGTCCTTTTATTTTATCGGTATCAGATAATTGCAAATAATTTCTGATTCGTAAAACCCCATCGATTGTTTTTACTAGTTCATTCAACTGCGCATTGAAGTCTCGTATCTTGATAACCACAAAACCTAAATTACGTAACTCTCTTAGATAAAACACATAATGACAGGCTAATATTTGCCCTGACTGTACTTTTTGCTTAAGTGTATCACTTCGTTTATCTACTTTACTCGTAGCCTCATCAATCTCGTCCGCGATGCTTGAGAGTTCTTTTTGCAATAATTCGAATTTTTCATAGATTAAATCAATTTTATTATCGGTATCATTTGTAACCATTATCATTCCTCTTTAAAAAAATTTAATTTAATAGGCTCAACATTGCCCAACGTCTACAGACGCGATACTATCAGAGAAACCTTAAGGAATTATTAAGAGTTACTTACTTTTGCAATTTTTTAAACTGACTGCTAGATATGCGCTTGTGGGATGCACTTGCCCTGTCTTTACCTAAATAAATCTTTTAAAATAACCCTTCTGCCCAAATTACTTACTTTGCCTAGGGCGAGTTGTTTGTTAAAATCGAAGGTCGCACTTACCATAGGGAGTCTATTGAATGGCTGATAAATCCGAGGCTTTTTGTGAAATTAGCCATAGTAACCTTGAGAAACTTAGCCGTGCCTGGGCGCGCATGATCGATTGCATTACTCACGACTTAACAACGCCCTTAGTCACGCTGCGTATGACCGGAGAAAACACGGGAAACTTATTTGCCAATCTGGTTGAGGGCTATAAACTGGCCGTTAAAAATAATCTTATTGAAGCGGCTATTAATGAAAGGCATTTAAAGCTGCTAGAGAAGATATTAGTGTCTGAAATTAAAAATAACACAAGCGCTATGATAGAATTTCTCCGGCTGCTGCACCCATTGAATCAAGCACTTCTTTCAAATTCTGAAGAGATCCAACTGTTAGATGCAAAGAGCTGCATTGAAGCAACCTTAAACAAATATCCTTTCTCCGATGAAAAAGAGCGTTCTTTAATTCAGGTCGATTATAAATATAATTTTAAATTTTCCTGCTCCCCGCTTTTTATGGAACAATTATTTTCAAACCTGTTAAGTAACGCTTTATATTGTATTAAACAAACAGGTAAGGGCAAAATTAATATCTGTATCGAGGAAGAACATCACTATTATGTCGTACGCTTTAAAGACACCGCCAAAGGCATGGACGATCTCATGCTCTTGCAGATTTTTAATCGGTTCTTTTCCCGTCGTAATAATGAAATAGTGCCCGGGCTTGGATTTTGCAGGCTCGCTATCCTACAAAAAGGCGGCGATGTTCTCTGTCACGCTGTCAAAGGTGAGTTTACTGAATTTGTTATAAAATTTCCTAAAACGACTTAACAACCAGTAACTTACAAAGTTTTAATATTATCGATATCATCTTTTCTGATCACGGTTAAGTATGCAGGAATTTCATCTTTTTTTAAGTTATCACCGGAAAGTAAATAGAGACGCGTATAACCTTGTTCATGTAATTGTTTAGCAATTTCCAGGCCTTTCAAACTACTGGTAGCAAAATTATTATCTAGATAGATTTTAATGTCCTTGGAATATTTAGCTACATTAGCTAAAAAATGATGGGGATCATAGTATTCATCGACAAGTTTATCGTTAAAGATAAAAAGGACAAGATTGCGTATAAAGTTTTCGTTATCATCGACAATAATTAAATCAGCTTGCTCAAACATGTCCCGCTGATTTTCAGATTGAATGGCTTCAGCAATCTTAATAGGAATTTCAGAAGCAAGTTGTTTAGGTAAAATTTTGGTGCTTGTTTTAGCAGCTTGATCGCGCACGAGTGGATTTGCGTAATGACTGGTCACCAGAATGGAATGTTGAATCTGGGTCTTTTCGACAACATCTAAACCATTTAATTCTTGTTTTAATAATTCATAATCCGTTAATAAAAATACTTTTTCCTTTTGCTCGGCAGGCAGTGCATTCAAAAACTCCAGCGCTTCTTTGCCAGCTATAAAGTGCTTCAATTGAATATCCGGCGCTTCTTTTAAAATAGGATCAAAATGCGCACGCCAAGCACCATGAATAGAACTATCATCATCTAAAATGACAACCAGGTCCGATCTGCCTAATTTAATTTCTTCTGCAATCCAGTTAGGCGCTTCAATTCTTGGAAAGGTAAGTGTAATGGCGGTGCCTTTGCCTTGCTTAGAATCAATAGTCATTTCTCCCTGATTGAGCTGCAAAGTCTCACATACCTGGGTTAAACCAATGCCATGCCCTGTTTTTTTCCCTGCCGTAACAGGAACGTTATGGATAATTTTATCGATCAGCTCAGGTGATATGCCTTTGCCATTATCTTGGATAAGAATCTTGATCCATTCGTTACTCGCATTCAGTTTTACTTTAACTTTCCCCTCTGTGCCATCGAATGCATCGACCGCATTGTTAATCAGGTTAGATATCATTCTTTTAAAAGAACTAGGGTCTATTTTAATAAAAGCAAAATGAGCCTTCTGTAAAAAATCATGATCAAATCGAATAGGTAAATCTTGATACTGATATTTTTTATCGGTTAGAAGTTGCAGTAATACGGCGGAAACTAAAGCAGGCTGACGTTCTTCAGTCTCTGAAACAGTATTAGCGTCATTTTTCTGATATTGATTTAATAAATGATTGGCGATGTCACCGATGCCAATTGCCGCTTCTCTTAAGGCAATACGATCGCTTTCGGGAATTTCTGTACAGGACTTAACAATCATTAACAAGCTGGCTAAAGGTGAGCGAATATCGTGGGCGACTTGGTTGGCTATTTTCATGAATTTTTCTTGTTCTTGTATCAAGTTTTTATTAATTTCATTTTCAAGCCTCAGAAGTTCAGCTTCTTTTTCTGCGGTAATATCTATTGAGGTACCGATTGTACCAATAATATTTCCATCATCATCGCGCAACGGCGCGATTGTTGCATTGAAATATTTTATTTCTCTCGTAGTAAGCACTCTAATAGTTTCTTCTGCGGAGATCGGCTGCCCCGTATGTATCACTTTTTTATGATGCGCTACTATACCCTCAGCCATTTCTTTTGGATAAAGATCATACGGAGTTTTACCAGCAAAATCTTTATCATAGGATATACTCCCTGCAGCTTTTACTGTAAGTAAATTTACTCCTAAATATTCCTGATTTAGACCTAACCAATAAAACGGGGTTGGAAGAGCTTGAGCAACTCTCTCAAGATGTTCAAGTACTTTTGATTTTTTTAACTGCTCAGCTTCATTTTTTTCTGTAGTTATGTCGACTGACGCACCTATAGTACCAATAATGTTTCCATCATCGTCACGTAATGGCGCCATTATGGCGTTAAAATATTTAATTTTTCCAGATGTAACATCTCTAATGTATTCCTCTGCAGTAAGTATCTTACCAGTGCGTATAACTTCTTGGTGGTGTGCTGTTATAGTATCTGCCATTTCCTTGGGATATAAATCATAGACAGTCTTGCCAATAATATTCGTACGAGAAGCAACACCGACAGCCTGTAATGCCCGCTCATTTACTCCTAAAATAATATTATTTATATCTAGCCAATAAAGATTTAAAGGAATAATAGAAGCAATTTCTTGAAGATGTTTGAATACCTTGGATTTTTTCAGCCGTTCAGCTTCTTCTTTTTTTGTAGTAATATCAATTGATGTGCCAATTGTACCAATTATATTTCCATCTTCATCACGCAATGGCGCGATTACTGCATCGTAATAGCGAATCTCTTTAGTTCCGAGGCGCTTAATTGATTCTTCCGCAAAAAATATTTTTTCTGTTTTTATGACGTCTTTGTGATGTCTTATAATATTGTCCGCCATTTCTTTTGGAAAAAGATCACAAGGTGTTTTATTATAAAAATCTTTCTCGTAGGAGGTGGCGCCTATTGTTTTTATACCAAACTCATTTATACCTAAATATCTTTGATTTAGATCTAACCAGTAAAACGGCACTTGAATGACTTGTGAAATTCTTTCTAGTTCCTTAAGTATTTTTTCTCTCTTCGACATACGACTCACCTCTTGCAACATAAACATTCAAGATAACTATCGAATTTCGCATTAGTAATAGGTTCCCATGCGAAATCTAATTGACTTAAGATATGTTGAGTCTTATTTTGCAAAATTTCAGCCACCGTAGTTTTAGTACCCAAATCATCCAACCAACCCTGATGCAACAAAAATTTTATGATCAAATCAGAGCAAATACCAGCATCTAAATAACCAATAATAGTATCAACAAATTGCTCCATCGTTGTTTTTTTAAAAATCGGCATTTTATTATCTGCAACAATATTTGAAAGGTCAAATAAATAAGGATTAAACACATGATAAATATCATTATCTAACTGTTTTTTATCAAACAATTTAACTATTGCCAGTGCAGTCAGATCTGTCTGAGATATTTGCACGCTTGCAACATCCTCAGTAATGCACTTCAATTCAAGCAAGCACTTCAACCAGTTAAAAAAAGCATTATCTTCTATGTTCTGCTGAACCCTATAATTTTCAGACATAAAAGCTAAATTTCCTACGCGATAAATATTACTTTTTATTCCATATGCTCGATATTTAACCGTTTGCTGCTCTCCTAAAAATTTAGTTTGACTGTAAATATTATGCCATTTCACCGAATTGTCAGGCAAGTCATCTTCCGTGTATATAACTTCCTCTTGATCTGAAGCTAATTCAAACTGAAATATTGAATAAGTTGAAATATAGTGAAAATCTTTTAACTGAGTTAATTTGGAAAACTCTAACAAATTAATAGTTGCCTGAACATTAGCCGAATAAAATTGTCCATTATCTCCATAATGCTTAACTAAAGCGGCAGCATGAATGACACTAT
>CAIUAS010000362.1 GCA_903897205.1 uncultured Gammaproteobacteria bacterium | reverse complement strand
TTCTTATTATCCAGGTCCTGGCTTAGGGGGGCACTGTATACCGATCGATCCCTTCTACTTGACCTGGAAGGCTAGGGAGTATGGTATTCATACGCGGTTTATTGAGTTGGCGGGCGAGATAAACGGGCAAATGGTAGAATGGGTAGTTGGTAAAACCGTCTTAGGGCTGAACAATCAGGGCAAAGCATTAAAGAATAGTAAAATTCTGATAGTTGGTCTCGCTTACAAGAGAAACATTGATGATACTAGAGAATCACCTGCAGTTGAAATTATCGAGTTGCTTCATAAACAATCTGCGTTAATTTCCTATCATGATCCATTTGTTTTGGTATTCCCAAAAATGAGAAAGCATAGCTTCGATCTTAAAAGTATAGAGCTTACGCCTGAAAATATTCGGTCGTATGACTGTATTATAATTGCAACCGATCATGATGAGGTTGATTATGCGTTATTACAACAGAACGCCAAGCTCATTATCGATACCCGGGGTAAGTATAGGAAGCAGTATACTAATGTGATAAAGGCCTAATCAGGTTATTGCAGAAACTAACTCAAGCTGGCTCAAACTCTAGAAGTTTTGTTGACTTACTTGGCAAAATAGACTATAAATCCTCCTAGAGTTGAGTGCTATTAGAGCTGTCGTTTAATCTTAATATAGGTTACTGGAGTGAAAGGAATTATTTTAGCTGGAGGAACGGCAACCAGATTATATCCGTCTACCTTAAGCGTCTCCAAACAACTACTACCGGTTTATGACAAACCAATGGTTTATTATCCGCTTTCAGTGCTATTGCTTGCAGGTATTAAGGATATTTTGATCATCTCTTCGCCACAGGCGATAGAATCATATAAAGATCTATTAAAAGACGGTAGCCAGTTTGGTATTAATATAGAATATGCCGTGCAGGATAAGCCGCTTGGTTTGGCTCATGCCTTTATACTAGGGGAGAAGTTCATTGGTAATTCAAACGTTTGTTTGGTGCTGGGGGATAATATTTTTTATGGTCAAGGATTAACTGATCAGCTTAGAGAAGCTGCGCAACTTAAACAAGGTGCAACAGTTTTCGGATACTATGTAAAAGATCCTCACAGGTACGGTGTCGTTGAATTTTCTAAAGAGGGTAAAGCCCTCAGCATTGTTGAAAAGCCAGCTAATCCAAAATCTCATTATGCGGTGACCGGATTGTATTTTTACGATAATTCTGTTGTCGAGGTAGCAAAACAAGTTACTCCTTCTGCGCGAGGGGAATTAGAAATTACTTCTATCAATCAAGTTTATCTTCAGAAAGGGTTGCTCCAAGTAAACCTTTTAGGTAGAGGGTGTGCATGGCTGGATACAGGAACACATGACAGTCTTTTAGAAGCGAGTAATTTTGTTGCCACTGTTGAACATAGACAGGGGTTAAAAATTGCCTGCTTGGAGGAGATTGCTTTTAATTTAGGCTATATTAGTAAGGAAAGTTTATTAAAGCTTAGTGAATTATATGGTAAATCAAATTACGGCCAGTATTTAGTTACTATTGCGAATGCGGCATAAGGGCTAGCTGTTATGCAGAAGAAAGCGAAAAAGCAAAATTTACCCCCGGTTTCAGTTTTTCTGCCTACTTATAACCATGAGAAGTTTCT
>CAIUAS010000361.1 GCA_903897205.1 uncultured Gammaproteobacteria bacterium | reverse complement strand
AATAAATACTCTGTTGTAATTGGTGTTTAATTGCCATCGCAAGCCTAACGGTTTTTTTGTTTACTATTTTTTTATCGCTTGATCCGCAAAAGGATTCTGGTAAGTGCTAAGTATCCAGCTTATAACTGTCCTGACAGCTATAATGCTGTGGCTTGCGCCACTAAGGACACTCTAGGGATGAAATGAAAATAAATTTTCATTCCTTGCGAGGCAGTCTTATGACCGCCTGCCAGGGAGGAGCAACTCTTTCATGGTACAACTACAAAAAACAATGGCGTCAAAATTCAGGCGGTTCGGCAATAAATCAGGCGCTTCCATAAAAACTTATCCCTAATGATTCATTATAAAAAGTAAGGAGATTCAATTTCTTAAGACTGAATCTGTGTATTAAATGCAGTCCAGCCAATACCAATCAGAATAAATCCAAGCGTTAGTCCAAGGGCAATCAAAATAAATGTCATGATTAAATTGCCATGGTCTTTTTCGCGACTGTCTTCCCGTAATCGATGAATAATGACAGCTAGACAAATTAAAATTAATAATCCGCCGCCACCAATCATTGTATATTTAAAGGCAGTTTCCATATGGGTGCCGGTTGTCTTTACAATATCACCGCCTGTTACATTCATGCTCGGAAAAGGATCATCATCGGCTTTTGCACTATTGGTTAAAAGTAAACTCAATAAAGTTACCACATAGCGATAATAATATTTGAGACGCCAAAAGATTGTGACTAGCATAAAAGTTCCTTTAAAAAATCAGGCTACGTAAGCAAAAATCATCATAAGAATAAAACTCAAAGCAAAAATACTCATAACAAAAATCATTTTGTCCCAAGGCCCATTAGAATTAAGCAAATGCATTAAACCCGTCAGGATTAATACGGCGCAAATCAGCGCCGAGCCGCCAACAAATAATTTCAAATCAAACGTTAAACTGCTGCTATGGAATCCAGCGGCATCATAAAACGCTTGCTGCTGTGCTGGCGTCATGCGTGTTTACTCTGCAGTTGTAAATAGTCGCCTTGCATGGGCGTTACTGGCCTTGGCTCAATAGCTGGCGATTGCCACTTACGGCGAATGCCTTTTTTTACTTTGTCGATATCACTGCGTAATGCAGCATAATTAAATTGCATTCGCAGGTTTTTATCCTGCTGCTGTTCGGCTTGATTAATTAAAGGGTTGAGTGAATCCAGCACATGCACAATTTTAGACAAATCAGCATTTTCTAATTCTTCATCCGCAAAACTGATGGGTGATTGCAGCAAAGTAATTACCAACATGCCAAGGCTTAACCAGGGAACGCTTTTCATGTTTGACCTCGGGAAAGTAAAACTTAAAGATATTTTTTAAACATTTTGGCTGTTAAGAAAACCGCTATGGCAAAACTAATTGCAAAAGGCAGTAAGAGTTGATCGGGGTTAAGATTATAAGGCAATATTAAATATAAAAATCCGCTCCAGAATAACAACGGTATTAATGCACTTCTGGCACGATGATACAGTAATGCGCTTTCACGTCTGCCCCTTAAGCGCCGTAAATCTCGCTGAACTAAGCCATCAATGAGTCCTAAGAACCCCACTACCGCAAAAACAGGTAAAAATAAAACCAGTGCAATTAAGCGCAAAATAATTAATTTTGTTACTAAAAGAATAATCGTGACGCCATCGATTAAATAAGGTACGCCTATTTGAATAATGGCATATAATTTAGCATAACGAAGTTGTAATAATTGCAGCTTGTCTTGCCCTAATTGTACTAATACCTGTGTTTTTAATATTAAATTAGCATTAATAAAATGCTTTATTTCGGCAGTTAAAGCCGCCGGGCTTTTCAACCAGAATAGCGTTGGTAAATTAGATAAATACTGCGACTGTTTTAACGTTAAGTGTTGCAAATAAGCAATACCATTCTGATTACCTAAAAAAATAAGTAAACTAAATCCTATCATTAAAGCTACCAGCCAGCCTGTAAAAACCCACACTATTAATTTAGTAACTGTCCAAAAGCAAATGCCAAGTAATGTCCATTTGCTTTCAGAATGAGGTGATGGTTTCATGCGTACTGATAATAGTAGCGTAATCGTTATTAAGGCGTATCCAGACTTTTTTGATGCATTTGATATTGTACTTTCATCGTTGCAGCCATTTTTTCTATTGTCGTTGGAATCGTCTGCATATTATCTTGTGGAAATGGCATACGGATTTTCCATAACTGTCCACCTTCGATTAAACAAAATGCCTGGCCTTTGGGTAATTGGATTAAATCTGCTGGGGTTAACAACGGTACTTCTGTCACACTAATCCGATCTTCATTACTGGAATTAAAATCTGTTGTTGTACCCACATTAGGCGAATCACTGACAGAAGAAACTTGCAGCAAGGTACAAATCGGTACGCGCTGGGCAAGTTTATCAGTTAAAAATCTGGCTGTTTTTTCTTCTAAAACACGCAGGCATACTAAGGTATTTAAGTTACCGCCTACCTGGTTTGCTTTGGCGGCATTGCCCAACCTTGCTTCTACATCTGACCATGTTTGCGTATACAAAGTCATTTGAAAACCGGCCCCGCCACCTTTATTTAAAATAGTGGTAACATCATCATTTGCCATTTCATTAAATTCATCGGCATGAACAGAAATGCGATAATATGTTTTTGCACCATTTTCTTGTGGCGCAATTGATTGAATACCAAATTTATATAGTTGACCTGCGACTGAACACAAATCAGAGAACATCGAGCTTCCTACGGCAGCAGCCACAGTAGCATCTGATAATGCATCTAATCCGACATATACAATTTTTTTACCACGGATAACTTGCATCCAGTCAAAAATAGGACGTTCATCATTTAAATCAAAGTAGTCCGGCGAAATTAATTCTGCTGTTTTTCCGGTCGTTAATTTTTCTAATAAAGGCAAAAGCGATGCGGTAATTTTATCAAAATATGTTTTATCATAATTAAAAGCTGAACATAAACCATCCGCAATAGCATCATAAAATACACTGCGTTGAATATAATTTACAATAGCAATTAAATAGCGTGATCGCGTCTTTAAATGAATGGGTAAACTGCGCTCATTAATTTCCTGTTGAATAATTTTAACCGCACTCTCCCAATTAGGATCAACTTTTGGCAGCCACAATTTACAATAATCCAGCAATAATTGGTCGATGTTTAAAATATAACGCTGTATTTGTTGATAATCAGGCTTGCGCCCTAACGCTACTAATGCCCTTGCAATAATATTAACAAACCGCCAGGCAAATTCTTTAAATGCGGCGGATTCGCCAGAACTGGGCAATTGATTGGCAATACGATTAGCCACTTCTGTAATTCGCGCAAAATACCCCACAGGATTATAGCGTCCTGAGACACCTGGAAATCCTAAATGAAAAATTAAAACATCGTCCCCGCGTCCAGCTTGTTTTGCTTCAAATATAATACGCCGCAATAAATCACCATCTCCTTTAGGATCAAAAACAATAACGACATCACCCCGATGAATATCTTGCGTAACTTGTACTTCTAAAAATCGTGTTTTACCTACTCGCGTAGTGCCTAACACAAGCATATGGCCGACACGCTCGGATAAATTCATCCATACTGTTTTTTCGCCAGTCTCTACACCATGGATAGCAGGATTACCTCCTACAGGCAATAATGGACGCAGCGGATTAAATCGGCTGTGACTCGAAAGCAATTGGGCCAATTTTCTTAACCCCTTCTTTTTTTCCCAGCGCAGTTCTAGTGTTCTTGCAAGTCCATAACTAATATCAGGCTTTAAGCAACCTTCACCTTGCAAATGCCTAATCTCATAAAGCCGTTGAGTATGTTTATTCTGCCAACGAAAGCCTTTGCCTAAAAATAATTTCTTGTCACTCACCGGAATTGCTTTGGATGATAGTGTGTAATCAGGCAATCGTTTTAAATTGCGTTGGTAATAAAATACTTGATAGCCCTGGTAAATACGTTTAATTCCTAGCATACTTATGCTAATTCCTAATAAATGGCCTATTATAGGTGTTAACATTAATTCTGCCGGATAAACCAGTGTTAATATTCCTATCAGGCCACAAGTCATACCAGACCACCACTCAATCGGTGGACGTAATAGACTTTCAATCGGATCAGTATTTGCCATATCAGATAATAATTTTGCTTGTTTAAATAAAAACAGATACTACTGTTCAATGCCATTTTTTGTGATAAGCACAGGATAATGTTGCAGCTTTAATTTTTGAGCAAAGATATTGCCAGAGGCAGGAATTAACAATAATCCTTCTGCTAATTGTTTCATTTCATCGATATCGGTTTGATTTTGCGCCTGCACTAAAAAACCAATGGCATGTGCCGATTTTAATTGTTCAATATTTTGCTTTAACCAGGTTTTTGATAAATCATCGGAACCTAGGATAAAGACAGGTTGTATAAACGATATCGTGGGTTTATTTAGCGTTTGCTGTGTCCCTGGCGTCATGAGGGGCGTCACAATGGGAAACGATTTAATGGTGATTGGTTGTGAAGTTGGCTTCATTGCATCCTCGTTTGAATCAGTTTGTATGGCATAAGCGGCTTGCGTAGCCATCGTTTGCAATGCTTGCCAATTAGCTGGGTTATTCATTCCGCTTAAATCATCGGCAAAAACAGCAGGGATTATCCCCATTATTAAAACAATGGATAAATTTATTAATTTTAAAATAGGCATATTGAATGAAGCATTATCCAGATAAACATTTATTTAACCGCCGCGAGATTAAGGGGTATTTTATTCTCTGCAATAGGTTTTTGATTGGGAAACAGTTCGCGCTGTAACTGGTAAAAAGTATTCTGAAAAGTTAATTCTTTGGCAACCCTCAACTGCTCATTTTTTAGGGCAATCAAGGCATACTTCTTACGGTCATCGTCCGTGCTTGCATTGAAACCTAATATCACACTCGGATCTAACCGTTTGTCCTGGTAATAAACACCACTCGCTGTATTGGTCATCAACCATAAATAATGATCATAATCAGCCGCTGAAAGGTTCCACATCGCGGCTATCGATTGTTGCTGCTCTGATGTTAATTTTTGATAATCGACTTGCGTAATGGGTGAGGTTATATACTGAACTGTTGTTTTTGATAGGGCAGTGGATGAATTATCGGCTGCAAAAACAGTAAGCTGGTAAGCATATAAAAGAACCAGCATACATAATGCACTTTTTTTAATTCCCATAAGAGTAAGCCTCATGATAGCACGGCGTACCGTCTGGCAGTGAAGCATGGCGCTGCTGCGCAGGTTTGGTTAAATCCGTCAGTAACATAGGACTATTCTGGCAGGTATTCTCGGTCGCTGTCGCACAACCAACCAGTTGAGTAGCGCTTAGCATCCATAAGAGAAATATCGCCACGTAACGAGTGGTGAATAAAAAATAATTCATGAGAACACACCTATAGAAAAAATATTCAGCGTTATTAATTAAGGCCCACTTTGGTGAGTTGATGGTGCGCATTTTTAAAAACGACATAACCTGGATTAAAATTAATGGCAATTAATGTCCAGCCATCGCGAGTATCACCCTGTGCCATGAGCGCTGTTTCATTGCCCAGTTGAATAGTGGCTTGTGGTGTGCCATTCCATATATCAATAGAAACCACCTTAAAAGGCAACATTGAAGCCGGCAAATAAGTTTGCGATGTTAATTGCTGTTTAAGACGTTGTATTTGTAATTGCATCGCAATGACTTTTTTAAGTACTTCATCATTAGAATGATTAAGGGAAGCTTGCAATTGTTGTAAATCATTTTGTGGATTAATTTTATTTAAGTACTGTT
>CAIUAS010000360.1 GCA_903897205.1 uncultured Gammaproteobacteria bacterium | reverse complement strand
GTTATCAGCTTAAAGGTGACTATTTATACTCGAATATATTTAATTGACCTTAACTACCGTTAACTATTGTTCAGGTATTTACTTAGCGTTAGAATTTGGACAATAAAAAATAATCACTAAAGGAATAATATCATGAGCATAAACTACGCCTCTGAAATTGCTTTTATCAATAGAAAGCTACCTAATAATAAAGTTAAATGGGAAACACTGATCGCAAAATCAGAAATTATTTCACCCCCTTTATCTGAAGTGGAAGCTAAAACTATAGTTTCTGCCTTAAAAGATGCCTTAAGTAAAAAATCATTAGTTGTGTTTCATAAGATGATTTTTACTGTTAGTAGTAAATTACGTGGCGGTACTCGGGTGGTTATTTCAATCAGTATATTGCGTGATATATTTGCCAGTGAAATCGATGGCGATGCAGGCGGTGGCGGTAAAGGTTACAATCCACGCACTAATCAACCTAAACCCCCAGGACGCGGTGTTTGATTATTTTTTTTCACTCATTTAGCCAATCCCGAGGCACGAGGAAATAATCGTATAACTTTGCTTCGGGAGTATCTGTTTTAGGCTGCCAATCATATCGCCAAATAACTTTCGGCGGTAAGGACATTAGTATAGATTCAGTACGCCCGCCAAATTGCAAGCCAAATAAGGTTCCTCTATCGTAGATTAAATTAAATTCTACATACCTTCCTCGGCGATATAGTTGAAAATCACGTTCAACTTCGCCATAAGGTGCATTTTTACGGCGCTGCACAATAGGCAGATAGGCTGACAAAAATTGGTTGCCTACGCTCTGCATAAAAGCAAAGCTTTTATTAAATTCCCATTCGCATAAATCATCAAAGAACAAGCCACCTATTCCACGCGGTTCCTGGCGATGCTTGAGATAAAAATATTCATCACATTGCTGTTTAAACATAGGGTAAACTGCCTGACCAAAAGGTTCACAAGCTGCTTTAGCCACTTGATGCCAATGTTTACAATCTTCAGTAAAACCATAATAAGGCGTTAAATCAAAGCCTCCACCAAACCACCAGATAGGATTTGCGTTTGGTTTTTGTGCGATAAAAAACCGTACATTAAAATGGGTGGTTGGAACATAGGGATTCTTAGGGTGTAATACCAGCGACACACCTATTGCTTGGAAGCTACAGCCTGCTAAATCGGCACGTTTTGCGGTGGCTGCTGCTGGCAAGCTCTCGCCATAGACATGTGAGAAATTAACGCCAGCCTGCTCAAAAACATCTCCATTTATTAATACTCGTGAACGTCCTTCACCACCTTGCGGTCGTTCCCATCTATCTTCATGAAAATGTGCTGTGCCATCTTCGTTTTCTAAGCCTTGGCAAATATCATCTTGAAGTTTTAAAAGATAGGCTTTGACTAAGTGTAGGTTTGGTGTTTCCATAAGTTTTATCTCTTGCATGTAAATCTAACCAATTTCGTATAGTATACCGAGGTATACTTTGTTAGCGCATATTTATATGCAGTATATTAACGTTATTCTCAGCGAATAACCTTGATTTTTATCAAGTTATTATTAACTAATTTTATTTTTAGATTTTGGAATATTTCTTAGCTATGACCAATGATCTACGTCAACAAAAATTAAGTGACAGAGCACTTTTTATTTCTTGCATTGTTCCGGTTCACAATGAGCAAGCCGTTATAGTTAATTTTATCAATCAGTTACATGATGAATTAAAACGTTTAACTCAGCAC
>CAIUAS010000359.1 GCA_903897205.1 uncultured Gammaproteobacteria bacterium | reverse complement strand
TAGCAATTTTAGCTTCGTCAGCGTAGGCACCTAAACTCATTGAAACCAGCGCAAAGGCCAGCAGTGTTTTGATCATTTTCATATTTAATCTCCATTGGTTTATTGTCCATTGCAAAATGTTCCAAACACAAAAAGAAACACCCCAATTAACACTAGCACAGTATTTTTCTTTTTACAAAATGGGCTGTGCCAGGGCAAACGCATCTTAAATTACTTGCCTAATGATGGTTTCTCTGAAATCGTCCTCTAATGCAGCCATAAATCGTTTGCGCTTCATGCTAGCGTTTCTTGAGGTATCATTTTTAATTAGATTCAACGCAATATGCCGCATGATAGCAAAATTTTCAGGCGAGGCTTCTGTTCGTATACGCGACTCATCTTCTCTGAAAGTCATATCAAGAGTCCAGTGTAACTTATTTTCAATGCCCCAGTGCTGACGCACAGCAGTTAATGTTTTCTTTGCATTCGGTTCAATGGAGGCAATATAAAAACGAGTATCCTCTGTATCTTTTGTAAGACCGTCTTTAAATTCCCTACGAGACTTTATCATAATGAGACTTTTTAAATCTGGCCATTTTTTAAAGGATGGAAAGCTATCCTCACAGGGTGTTATTGCCCAACATTGACGGTACTCAATACGTCCGTGTCCAGCATCATGTTCTTGAAAGTAATCATGTTGTACGTGCTTGAAGACCGCGGCTAATGCTGTTTCAAAAAAATCCGTAACCTCGACATGAAAGTTGCCCTGATTGCCTTTTAAAGCCAGTATGTAGTCAGCTTTTTTCTGAATTATTTTTGCAGCAATAGCAGTCTGGCAGCCCATTGCATCGATGGTAATGATGCATCCATTGAGTTCAAGGACATCCAACAACTGTGGGATGGCTGTAATTTCATTACTTTTTTCTGCTGTTTTTTCTTGACCAAGCACGAGCCCATTTCCACTACTCCAGGCACTCACCATATGAATCGCAAGAACTCCATCTCTATCCCCTGATAGGCAAGGGGGGCAGTAGATCATAGGTGACTTAGTTTGTCGATCCTTAAGGGAATATATTTTCAATACCATAAGGTAACGTCATGAATGCAATGTGTTCACATGCCCTAAGTTTTAGTTAACAGAATGAGAAAAAATGGCCAAATTTCACCCGAACCCGTTCGTGCTGAGGAGGCGCGTAACAGGTGCTACGGTTTGGTAGGTAGGTCAACGCGCCGTCTCGAAGCATACGCCGATAGTGCATGCCAGTCCCCCTTAATCAACGCTTCTTTTTTTTTGCGACTCCACCCCTGTATTTGTTTTTCAGCGGCAAGCGCTTCTTCTCGAGTAGTAAATTCTTGTGAGTGCATCAATTGAACAGGTAGCCGTGTACTTGTGTAACAACTAGATATCATTTTATTTTGATGTTGGGCAAATCGACTTTCTAAATTATCGGTATGACCCGTGTAATAGCTTTTATCACTACATTGAAGAATATAAACCCAAAACATAACATAACTCCGTTGATTGCCATCTGTGTGTATGCTTCGAGACGGCGCGTTGGACTGTCTGCCACTTCATCAGCCCGTTTTCGCTTCTCCTCAGCACGAACGGGATCGGGGTAACTTTAAACATTTTTTTTGATCGCCGCCAATTAAAACTTAAGCCATGGGATTGTGATGTTTTTATAACTGTTCAAATTTTAGATGATCTTGCCCTGTTCAACTGACAATCCTACTCTGGAGGAAAATTTAGGGGGGTGAGCTGTTACGAG
>CAIUAS010000358.1 GCA_903897205.1 uncultured Gammaproteobacteria bacterium | reverse complement strand
TAGGGCTGCAAGAGCAAAGAGCAAAAGCCACCCTTTTCTAGTCCGCCGCCCAACCCGGCGCTCAAGGGGACGCGGGGTTATGCTTTGGCCTGTTTTCCCTAGTTTTGTCCGCCCGCGCCCCTTAGCTCGGGCGTTGGGCTTGAAATGTTCAAGCTCTGAGGAGGTTTATAATTTGCGTTCGCTATACGTTACGCCAGTACATCATTAAAACTATTGAGAATAGCTAACGATGGGTTCACTTGCAGATTTTGCCAAAATTGCCGAATTTTTAATGCACCCTCTCGTATTAGTGGGTTTTGTTCTGATGATGGTGTTTTCCATTCACAAGCAGGTTTTAAAGCCTGGTGGGCCTATAGATAAGGTAAAGCCACGTCAAGCTGGTTTAGTATTGGCCCTGTTATTGCGTTATGGATTTTGGTTAGGGGTAGTTATTATGCTTTTAGGCTTTGGCTTGCAATTTTATAAAACCTATGCTGACAAGGAAGTCAAAGCCAGCGGCAATGCTGCGGAATCAAAGCCTAACCCAATTCAGAAAAACACCAACGGTGACAATTTTAGTGCTGGACGTGATATTAATATTCAGTATAACGTACCGCAAAATATAGTCGATATTTTATTAAAAAAACTGGATGATAAAGATGTAGACTTGCAAGAACGTGATATAACTATTACCAGTTGGATTCAAAAATATAAGGACTTAGAAGGCAAGTTATCTAAATATAATGATCCTGAGGCTAAACAAGCTAAGGTTTTTTAGCTAATGGTCAGTTAGAGAATGCAGAACGACTTTTTAAACAAATTTGCGTAGAAAGTAGTGACTATTCAGAAAGAATGAAAAGAGCGGCTGATGCAAGAAAAATTGGTGACATAATAACAGCTGAACAACACGAAAAAATAGCTAAAAAGTTGCCAACAGAATGTCAAAATAATCCATGAGGAAATTGAATGAAAACAACTGATCAGATTTTGTACGTGTTAATCAACAGTTTGTTGGTAGCTGTTACAGCTAATGCTGAGCCGAAGACCGTATATGAACTACCTAGTTCAGGAATGGCGGTTTGTAAAGAAAACTGCAAAGATTTAGGCGTAGCAGACTGTGAAAACTCAACTGAAAGAAAAATTACCGCTACACCTATTGAAGGTACAAGTATAACTATTAAAGGTAGAGGGATGGCTGATGCAAATAGTTGTTATTCAGATGGTAGAGTCACAGCGGAATTTGAAAGTAAAGACGGAAAAGTATCTAAACATGGTGAAGCGGTTATTAAATGTAAATCAAGTAACAACTTTACGATAGAAATACCGTTAGAAAGCTTAAGTACCGGTGAATTAACTGTATATTCGAAGGTTAGTGATTGGTGTACCACGGTTAAAGCTCTAAAAGTATTTGTTGAATAATCAACGCGGTATGGCGCAATAGCGGTACTCAGCGTATTGCGCCGAATGGTAATAAGAGCAAAAGCCAAAAGCAAGATCAAGGGCCAAGAGCCTAACCCGGCATTCGAGGGGCCGCGGGGTTATGCTACAGCCTGTTTTCTGGGAGTCCGCCCGCCCGCGCCCCTCAATTCGGGCGTTGACGCACTCTCGCCACTAAATATTACTCAAAACTTTCATATTCTGGAATACTTACGCAACTATCAAGTAACTCTACGGCGAGGTGCTCAACTTTAATACGTTAGGAGGATTTGAAAATACCTCAACTTCTTAGGATGTTTTATGAACATAAAAAACAAGCTATTTGTATCTCTTATACTTACTTTGTTACTTAGTATTACTAATCAGGCTAATGCTCTTGGAATTTTTACAAAAATCAAAGCAAATAATCAAACAGGTCATATTGATTTAATAAGCGGTTCACCTCTAACATTAGATATAGAACTTGATCCAAGTGTATTTTTGGGTGTTACAGCAGACTATTGGGTATTAGCTCAACAATCATCGACAGGCACTTGGTATTCATATATTTATCCAACGGGCTGGATTCAGATTAACGATATAAATCACGTCAGACCTGCTTACCAAGGTCCATTGATATTAATTGATAAATTTACCGTGCTTAGTGCGACAGTTTTACCTGACGGTGAATATACTGCTTATTTTGGTTTTGATTTTATTCAGAATGGAGTTATAGATTATCCATTTTTGCATTATGATCAGCTTACGATAAGCATCGGAAAAATACCTCAAACTATTAGCTTTGGAACTGCACAAAGCATTAACTTTGGCGGAAGTGGTGTGGTAATTGCCACAGGTGGTGCGTCGGGTAATCCAGTGATTATCAGTTCAAAAACTCCTTTGGTGTGTAGCGTTAATGCTAACACTGTAACAAGCATTGCGGCAGGGACTTGTACGATTGCAGCCGATCAGGCGGGCGATACGAATTACATTGCCGCAACGGAAGCAACACAAACTATCAATATTAATAAAGCCCCTCAAACTATTAGCTTTGGAACTGCACCAAGCATTAACTTTGGCGGAAGTGGTGTGGTAATTGCCACAGGTGGTGCGTCGGGTAATCCAGTGATTATCAGTTCAAAAACTCCTTTGGTGTGTAGCGTTAATGCTAACACTGTAACAAGCATTGCGGCAGGGACTTGTAGGATTGCAGCCGATCAGGCGGGCAATACGAATTACATTGCCGCAACGGAAGCAACACAAACTTTAACTATTGGCAAAGCTGTCCAAATTATTAGCGGAATTCAGTTTAATCCAGCTAAATTAAGCGTCGGTAACAGCACTACTGTAAGTGCCAACAGCACATCAACCCTGCCAATTAGTTTTAGCTCAGCAACCCCTTCTATTTGTTCAACTAGCGACAGTAATGGTGTTATTGTGACGGCACTTACTGATGGTATTTGTGTAATTAATGCTAATCAGTCAGGTGACAGTAATCACACCCCTGCCCAGCAAGCTAGTCAAAATTTAACTATCAGCTTGTTTTATAGCAGTGAACAAATTGGAACTGCTTGGCCTAGTTGGCCTAGTTCTTCTCGTATTGATAGCTTTAAGGTTAATATAGATACTCAAGGCTTATATATAACACTTACTCCCCAATCGCTCCAATTTTGTGTAGAAATTTGACTATAATTAGGGTCATGATGACGAACCTTGCAGGAGCGTGTCATGAACCGAAGAATCCGCATCCAACGTTTGGCTCCCCGAGACAGGGAGT
>CAIUAS010000357.1 GCA_903897205.1 uncultured Gammaproteobacteria bacterium | reverse complement strand
CACCACACATTCTCACGGAATTAGCAATGTCGATATAACGAGCATTATTAGCCTGATAATTCGTTAGTATGCGCAAATCAGCCGCTATAAGTTCAGTTAAACACTCATTGAGTTGCTGAATAAATTCTGAGAAATCTGTAGCTTCTATCTCAATTAAAAATTTTATAAATGCATTGCCTGGAAAGTGATTTTCTTTTAGCACCGTTGCCCGATACTTTTTAAATAATGGATTTAATTCCACTATATCTATCAGCAAATGACCACAAGTATGCCAACGTTTACATTGGTTACGAAAATCTCCATCGACTTTTAATTCTACTTCCTGCCCTATTGTGAAGCGCTTATTCTTAACTTCGCGCGGATCCATATAATGAAAAATAGTTTGGGTAGACTGACTATTGAACACCGACCTATCCAAACTAACTGAAATAATAGGCACTCCTTTCACCATCCCTTTATCAGCCGGTTGACCACCGCCCTGTGGATGAAAGATAGTTTCAGCAAAGACAACGCCTAATGCATTTAGCAAATTTGATTTGCTGTTTTTTACTATTTTTACAGGGTGTTCGACTATATTAACTATTTTAGTTTTTAAAGTGAGAGAGTGTTCTTTTTCGTATAAACGGATTGAATGCTGCATAGCTTTGCCTCCAAGCAGATAAAAATTAAAAACTAAATGGTAATGCATCCTAGCATTAATCTAGCAATCACTCAATACTAAAACAGGAAATGGAACTTCGCAGCAAACGCTTCCCCAATGCAAGCAAAAGGTTATTTTTTGCAAAAAAACTAGTTAAACAACGAAGGATTATGCATAATAACCATGGCAGCATTTAATGCAGGAAGGTATTTCCTTAAATCCTCTGACGCATAATGCGAGCGCATCATATCCCAACTATTGCGCGAACCCACTTGTTGCATTAATTGCTTAGTTTTAAGCTCTCCTATTTCATAGGCAATCATTGTCAAATTCCAATCATTAAATTGAGCATACAAATTCTGCAGATAATTAGCGGCTGCTTTTGTCTCCAAGCTTGGATTCAAACGATCATCTCTCGTCTCATTAATAATTAATCCATAACGCTGCGCTGTTACAGGAATAATCTGCCAAATACCAGCCGCCTGCATAATATTTTCGCTCGCAGCTAAATTTTTATAAGCAGACTCCATTAAAGGCAGCGCTAATAAATCATTAGGAATATTATGTTTTTGCAATTGAGCCTCAATCATAGGTTTATACTTATCCATTCTTTTCAAAGCCAACCGCATAAATTCTTTCGCCTTCGGATCATTACGGATAATATTAATTTGAGTAAGTAATTCAGGCGTAGCTTCAATGTGAATTGAACTATTTTTATTCGTATTTTTTACCAAATTTTGTAATTGCGCCATTGCAATACTATTAGCCGTATTATCGCCATTTAATGCATAAGCTGTTGAGAGCGAGCTTATTATCAATAATACACCGGCAATTATAGCTAAAAAGCGCTTACTAGAATTTTTTGAATACTTAAATAGCATATTGACTCTCCTATATAAATTAGATTGCGATGTCACTTTGTTAAAACCGAACAACCCTAATACATTTTGCAATTGATTGTTTACAACACTATTTTTTGCCACATCCAACAAACATTGACCATAAGCTAATGGAGCACTATCTTTTCGCTGCATCATTGCCTCATCACAAGCAAACTCTTGCAATTCATTAAACCAATATATCCATAACCTTATAAATGGATTAATAAAACAAGTAATTTTAAGTGTCGTTAATACATACAACCAACCCGTATCATGCTGGCGAATGTGTTGTAATTCATGCGCAATTGCCCATTTGAAATGCGCGGGTTGCTCAATTAATTCGCTTGGT
>CAIUAS010000356.1 GCA_903897205.1 uncultured Gammaproteobacteria bacterium | reverse complement strand
AACCTTAAGGAAACCTTAAGGACGTTTCAAATTACTTAGAAAAAATTAATAGGAATGAAGATTGCGTGATTTAGGGTAGGACTAGCTCTGCATATAACGGTGCATGATCAGATAATTTGCGCCACGGCGAATTAGTTAAACAGGCTGCGTTTATCGCGTTAAAGCCGCGATAATAAATTCTGTCCATACTTAAAGTAGGGTGCCAGATGGGGTAGGTTTTGGCGTGCGTGCCATAAATAAATTTAAAACTCTCTGTTAAATGCAGTTCTTTTTCTAAATAAAAGGGTGCGCGTTCTTTCCAATCATTAAAATCACCGGCAATAATCAGCGGTTCATGTTGAGGCACGTGGGAAGCGATGCGCGCGCTAAGTTTTTTTAATTGATTTTCTCTTTCATGCTTAAATAAACCAAGGTGTATACAAATGGCATGTACGCGATGCGCCGTATTGGGTAATTGTAATTGTAGGTGCAAAATGCTCCGGCTAGCGCGTTTGTATAATGAAATGTCGATATTTTCCCAGGCGATGACAGGAAATTTGCTTAGTATGGCATTGCCATGATGCCCACTTTTATAAATAGCATTTTTGCCATAGGTATAGTGGGGCCAAATAGCTTCTGCTAGAAATTCTAATTGGGTTTGTTCAGGCCATTTTTCAATGCGAGCAGCGCGTTTTATATGTTCACCTTGAATTTCTTGCAGAAAAATTAGATCGGGGTTGATGTGGCTAATGGCAACTTTAATATCGGGCAAAACAAAACGTAAGCGTGCAGGGCTAAAACCTTTGTGAATATTATAGGTTAAGACTTTTAATAAAGTAGGCATATAAGTTATAAGTTAATTTTGGTGGAAAAAAAATGCCGTGCTTTGGCGATGACGAGTGGAGGGGAGTTGATATGGCTGGGATTAATTTTTAGATCAACGTAACCAGGGCGAGAAATAAAATGACCTTGTTCAATACGAATAATTTTATTGGTTTTATCAATCAATTTATTTTTAATAAGATAGATAGCAAGCCCGCCTAAGACGGAACCGGTGAAAGGGTCTTCGGGGATGCCAACGGCAGGTGCAAAGCAGCGCATGTGTATGTGACTGCTTTTTGAAAGCGTTTGGTTGCACACTAGTGCGTAAGCGACGATATTATTTTTTTCGGCAAATTGCTTCGCTGATTTTTGATCGATCTGTAATTCTTTCATCTGCTTTAATGAGTTAATGGTGAGATAAATATCTTGATTGATTTTTTCAAACATAATGGGATGTTGTAAATTAAGCATTTCTAGCGGAATGCCTAATGCTTGCGAAAGCATCTGATGCGTTAACTTGCTGGCAACGAGTTCGGCTTTGGGTGTTTGAAATTGGATGGTAATGCTTTGATCCGATTTAAGTGTAATGGCTGCGGGTAATATGCCGATATTGGCTTCTAGCGTTAATTCGTAATGTCCTGGCTTATTGATACCTAGCATTTTCTTGTGCGCTAGCATGTATAAAGCACCCACAGTCGAATGCCCACAAAATTTAACTTCTGAGCCGTTCGGAGTGAAATAACGTAATTTAATATCTGCTTTTTT
>CAIUAS010000355.1 GCA_903897205.1 uncultured Gammaproteobacteria bacterium | reverse complement strand
TGAAAAAATAGCTAAACAAGATGGCGTCCCCACTAGTTTTCGCAATATATTTTTAGATGATATTCCAACTCGCGCCGCCGTGCATAAGCAATTTGATCGCTTATTAGCTGAAGCTGATGAAAAAGGCCAAGCGGTTGCTATCGGACATCCTTATCCGGCTACCATTGCTGTATTACAGCAAGAGCTGCCACGCCTAGCCCAAAAAGGCTATCAGCTCGTGCCTATTTCCCAACTCCTTTTTAAAAAACCTATCGCCCTATCTTGTCGACCAGAAAATAATTTTTGTATTTTGTATCCGGGCCTCTGCTATTTATTAACTAATGCACCAATGCTATTGAAGTTTTGGTATTGATGGCTGCTCGCTTACTGTGGTAATACTTTTATTGGCGGATATTTTTTTATCGGTTTTAGGCGGACTAAAGCAGCTACACCAATGATTAGACCAACCGCTTATATTGCGGCGAAACTTTTGAATAACGCTAGCGCTATCGGATGTTTCTAATTTTTCAGGTTCTGCGATATTGTGTTGAACATTTTTATAGCTAATATATTTGCCAAATAAACAACTTGCCAATAATAAACCGCTTAATACCATATAAACAATAAAGTTGGCAGAATTTTCATTTTTGATTTTCTCATAAATGCCAATCGACATGACCATAAAAGTGGCAAAATCTTTAAAAGAGGGCCAAGTTACCTTTAAATCATTAGTAATATTTACTGGCTCAGCATAAGAAGTACCGCCATAAATACAAAAACCCGCTATCGCTAAACTAAAGCGCACCCATCTGGCTTGCCAGGAATCATTGATGCGCGTGTAATCTTCGGAGGGGATGGTTTGGATCGCGTAATGAATAGCACTATCTGCGATAACAAAACTAAGCGCACCGCTTAACAATATGCCCGCTAATTTTTTCTGACGATGTCCCCAAAAGCGATCGGTTCGAACTAATTGATGGTAAGTATTGTCTGAAGTCATGCGTGATGATTGTCTTCGGTTTTCATTAGATAAATAAGGCAATCTACTTAATAATGGTTTAGGAAGTAAATAACTTAATATTCTATTGAGAAAATCGCTAGGGCTATGGCTTGTTTTTGCTTGATAAGCCACTGCAAAACCAATGCCGGTACTTGCCATATATTGCACAAGATTACGTGCAGTAGCATGTGGTAAAAAGCTTAGCTCGTAAGTATATCCTAAGCTCTGTAAAAGCGCAGCGCCAGCAAAACCATTTAAACAAGCCGCAATAAAACCATTTTTATAGTTATTTTGATCATTAATTATAACAAGGTCGCTATTATTATCTCTCTTTCGGTTCGGCACTATTATCATAGGTAGTGACGTTAATAGATGGGTGAGTTGATAGATGCTGATAGGAATTAATGAATAATAAAGTAGGGGTAATTTTGCTGGAGCAACCAATTTTGTGATGAGATAACTAACGCTGGCCGCGACCCAGCTTATGCCGTTTAAGATGATTTTTTTGCTGGGAGATTGCTTCGTTAACTCATAGCGAAATACATCCATTGCATACCAAGTAATTTCCATAGCAGATGCAGCTAGTGCAATAAAAGCAATCTCATTAAGATTGATGGCGGGATTGTTAGGGTTGGTTGTATGTTGGGAATCTATACAACAAAAAATATCCAATGGTAACTGTTCATCTGAATGGTTAGGGCAAGGATGTGCGTTCCCAGCTTGATACGCTTGTTTGCAAGATTCAGTGACAATGAACAAAAAAAGTTTTAATAAATAAGCATGCAATCCCCAAGCGGCAATGGCTTGCGTGATTTTATAGATAATATAATTCACTTTATTATTAATATCTGCATTGTGTAATCTGCGATAAGTAATATATCCGAGCAGCGCACCTGTTAATGCCAGATAAGAACCAATAACCGAAATAGTGTGTGAATTAAAATCTTTATTGCTCGCTTTTTGTATGTCGAATTGCCAAGTTTTTAAGTAAATATCTAAGCCAGTTTGCAGTGATCCGCCCAAGATAGCGGTTTTTGATAAATAATAAAAAAGATCTTTGAAAAAATTTTTAGCTTTTTCAGCGTGCGTTGTTTGGGTTTCATTATTTACAATGTTAGTGGGTAATAAAGGCGAACTTTCAGTTAACATACAATATGCTCTTAAATATACTAATTACGAATGCTATTAACTTAGTATAGATAGGTGGGATTAAAAAAATAATAGGTAATAGTAAGCCTATTGTGTAGGCTTAATGGTTGAGTTTTGTAGGCGTTTATACAGCAACAGCTGCTTTAATAGTTGGATGGCATTTATAATCGATAATTTCAAAATCTTCAAAGTGATAATCAAATAATGAAGTGGGTTGACGTTTAATTGCCAGTTGAGGTAATGCATAAGGTTCGCGTGAGAGTTGTAAGTTTACTTGTTCTAAATGATTGGAGTAAATATGACAATCGCCTCCCGTCCAAATAAAATCACCTGGCGTTAAATCGCATTGTTGGGCAAGCATATGCGTCAACAGTGCGTAAGAAGCAATATTGAAAGGCACCCCTAAAAAAGCATCGGCGCTGCGTTGATATAGTTGGCACGATAATTTTTTATTGGCCACATGAAACTGTATTAACAAATGGCAAGGCGGCAATGCCATTTTAGCGAGCTCGCCGACATTCCATGCGCTGACAATTAAGCGCCGCGAATTAGGGTTGGTTTTTATTTCATCTACCAGCAAGCTTATTTGATCAATTGTTTGATGGTTGTCCGTAGGCCAGGCGCGCCATTGCTTTCCATAAACAGGGCCCAGATCGCCCTCGCTGTTTGCCCATTCATTCCAAATAGTGACGCCATGCTCATGTAAATAACGTACATTGGTATCGCCACGCAAAAACCAGAGCAATTCATAGATTATACTTTTGATGTGCACTTTTTTAGTGGTGACTAATGGAAAACCATGCGCCAAATTAAAACGCATTTGATAGCCAAAAGCGCTAATAATTCCCGTTCCAGTGCGATCATCTTTGTGTTCGCCATGCTCAAGAATGTGTTGTAAAAAAGCTAAATAGGGTTGCATGTGCCATCCACTTTTATGTTTATTTTGGCCAACACTTTAGCAAATTTCTTAGCGACAAGCATCCTTCAATTTTTCTTTGTGTTAAATCGCCTAACCGGTTGCTTGCGAAAAATACCCAATGCAGAGCTATTGTAAACAGTGATTAACAGGGTCGAGTAACTATTTAAAGTTTCAATTTCATCACTGGTTAATTGGAGCGAAAAATAAGCGGCATCGCTATCTTGCGTTGTCCTTTCGAGCCCTTTTAGTAAAACATTGCCAAGCCAGGATAAATAATTGCAAGCATTATTGTAACTGATGGTCGGTATGGTAATACGTGTTGATTTTTTATTAATATTTAAAATATTAATGCGGGTCAGTAAATCATCGCAAACAAGCAGACCAATAGCATAAACTTCGCAAGCTTTTTTAAGGATGGGATTAAAATCATTTACAAATTTTTCAATCGATTGCAATTGCTGGCTCAACTCTTGCTTATTTGTTCTTTTGTAAAGTGTGCATAAATAAGCGATATATTGCTGAACACAGTTAGGTAGTTTCTGAATGGTATCGTCTAGACAATCTAATTTTTGCCAAGAACCGATTTCATTTATTTTAGCGCTTGTGAAATAATAGTCTTGGGCTAAAAATCGACTTTTATTGAATATTTCCCCATAAATTTTATATAAGCTAGTCATAATAGTTTCCTCCATGCAAACTTGAAATGATTTGAGTAAGGTTGGTATT
>CAIUAS010000354.1 GCA_903897205.1 uncultured Gammaproteobacteria bacterium | reverse complement strand
AGACATATCTGTGACGTGTAATAAGCCATCAATTCCGCCTAAATCAACGAACGCACCATATTCTGTGAGATTTTTAACAACGCCTTTAACAACTTGATTTTCTTCCAAAGTACTGAGTAACGCTTCGCGTTCTGCACTACCTTCAGATTCAATGACCGCACGACGTGATAATACAATGTTATTGCGTTTTTGATCGAGTTTAATAACCTTGAATTCAAGTTCTTTGCCTTCAATGATATTAGGATCGCGTACTGGACGAACATCCACTAAAGAGCCAGGTAAGAAACCACGAATATTACCCAATTCAACGGTAAAGCCGCCTTTGACTTTGCCAGTTACTATACCGCGCACAGAAGCTCCACTTTCATGGGCACGCGCCAATTCGGTCCAAGCCTCAGCACGTTTAGCTTTTTCACGTGATAAACGAGTTTCGCCTTGACCATCTTCCAATGCTTCAAGAGCTACATCTACATCGTCACCCAGAGCAACTTCTAGCTCACCGTGTTCATTATAAAATTGTTCGATGGGAATAACGCCTTCTGATTTTAAGCCTGCGTTAATAATCACATAATCGCGACTAATCTGTACAACTTTACCACTAATAATTGCGCCTGGACGCATGTGTTTTCTGGTAAGACTTTCTTCAAATAATTGTGCAAAACTTTCAGCCATAGGATTTATTTCAAAATGCTTTGTTAGAGCATTAATTATTGCGTTAAAAACGCGTTAAAATACGATTAAATTGATATTAAATAAATTTAATCACCTTAAATGTAATAATTAAAATTTTACTTTTAAATTATTACTTTTCATGTAATGAAAATACTTTGTTCACCCAACCTTTCACTTGCTGCAAAACTTCATCGATAGCGCAATGCGTGGTATCAATGATAATTGCATCTGCTGCCGGCACTAAAGGCGCTACTTGTCTTTCTTGGTCGCGTTTATCGCGCTCAAGCAACTCATTACACAAGTCGCCAAGGCTAACATTTATCCCTTTTTGCTTCAACTGGTTATAACGCCTTGTTGCGCGTTCTTGCGCAGATGCGCTAAGGAAGATTTTCAAAGCCGCGTCAGGAAAAATGATGGTGCCCATATCACGGCCATCTGTCACTAAACCTGGCGCTTGCCGAAAAGCATGCTGACAATCTACCAAAGCAGCTCTCACTTTCGGCCAGGCACCTACTTTTGAAGCGGCATTGCCTATTTCCTCGGTGCGGATAGCCTGTGAAACATCTCTATCTTGCAAGAGTACTTGCGAACTGCCGTCGGCTTGCGGAATGAATTTAACTGGCAACGCTTTCGCTAAAATAGCTAGTTGAGCCTCATCAAATAATTCAACGCCTTTCTCAACTGCATCAAACGCTAAAACTCTATACAAAGCACCACTATCTAAAAAGTGCCAATGGATATCTTTTGCTAACAGTTGCCCTATCGTCCCTTTACCAGAACCGCTAGGACCATCGATTGTAATCACAGGAATAATATTCATAATACGGTACTAGCCTCAATTTTTAAACCTGCCTGTTGCGCTAATTCCAGAAAGTTAGGGAAAGATGTTGCTATATTTTCGCAGTCTTGAATAGTAATTTCTGCCTGTGCAGCTAAACCTGCCATCGCAAATGACATAGCAATCCGGTGATCACCATGACTATGAACATGGCCGCCTTTAAGCCGTCCTCCCGTTATAGCGATTCCATCTCTTGTCACTTGCGCGGTAATGCCTATTGCATTCAAGCCATCGGCCATCACTTGGATACGATCGCTTTCTTTTACGCGTAATTCTTCAGCGCCACCCAAAGTAGTAATGCCCTCTGCGCAAGCAGCAGCGATAAAAATAATAGGAAATTCATCGATTGCTAATGGCACTAATTCTGGGGGAATGGAAATCCCGCTTAATTTACTGTGTTTTACTAAAATATCTGCTATAGGCTCTTTGCCTGATAAGCGTTGATTAACCAACTCTATATGAGCGCCCATCATTTGTAAAATTTTGATAATACCCGTCCGCGTGGGATTAATTCCAATATTTTTTAAAATAATATTCGCGCCTGTGGCTATCGTTGCACCCACTATAAAAAAGGCCGCCGAAGAAATATCAGCGGGTATAGTTAAGTGGGTTGAACTTAACTTTTTTGGTTTTTCTAAGGTAATGCTATTACCCTTACATTCAATAGCTACGCCAAAATGCGCTAATAATCGTTCGGTATGATCGCGACTTGGCGCGGGCTCTATGATGGTTGTTTTACCACTGGCATATAAGCCTGCTAATAACAAGCCGGATTTTACTTGTGCGCTCGCCATCGGCATTGGGTAATAAATACCTTGTAAGTTTTCTTGGCCATGAATATATAAAGGTGGAAAATTTTCATTATGCATTTCGATAACGGCACCCATTTGCCGCAGCGGTTTAACTATTCTGCTCATAGGGCGTTTTTGTAAAGAAGCATCGCCGGTTAAAATACTTGAAAATGTCTGGCCTGCTAATAAACCCGCTAATAAACGAATTGAAGTGCCTGAGTTTCCTAAATCAAGTATTTTTTTAGGCGCTTGAAGCCCCTGAAGCCCAACGCCTTTTATGGTTAAATTCCCATTCACCGGCTGCGTTATTTTCACTCCCATATCACGAAAGGCCTGCATGGTAGCTAAACAATCCATCCCTTCTAAAAAACCTGCGACGGTAGTTGTTCCTTCCGCTATTGCACCAAAAATAATTGAGCGATGTGAAATAGATTTATCACCAGGAACGGTAAACTCACCTTGCAAGGTCCCGCCAGGTAAAATAGTGTAATTCAACATTTTACATTTCTCTTATAATTAATAATTTCACTATTAATATAACGAAACAGCTGCGTATAGCAAGTCGAATGATTTTTTATCATGCACCTCATTTAAGCATGATTCATAGGCATTTTTAATGAACAAAGAAGTTTCAAGTTTCCAGGTTGAATTTTTTTCCATAAATCCTCTGCTAAGGTT
>CAIUAS010000353.1 GCA_903897205.1 uncultured Gammaproteobacteria bacterium | reverse complement strand
GTTACAGATGAATCATTAATAGTTATTAATGATTCATTGAACGATCATCTGCTATGAAAAAATGCGCATGGGCGCTTTCTAGTCCATCTATGCAGCACTATCATGATTTTGAATGGGGATTACCTATTCATGATGACAGACTGCTGTTTGAATTTTTAATACTTGAAGGGGCTCAGGCGGGTTTAAGTTGGTCTACTATTTTAAATAAGCGCAAGGCTTACCAACAGGCTTTTGATCAATTTGATGTTGTAACGGTTGCTAGTTACGATGAGCATAAAATTAATAACTTATTAACCAATTCAGGCATCGTCAGAAACCGGCTAAAGATAAAATCAGCTGTCAGCAATGCCCACTCTTTTATCTCTGTGCAACGGGAGTTTGGTAGTTTTGATAGCTATATCTGGCAATTTATTCAAGGAAAACCACTACAAAATGCTTGGAAAAGTGCCGTAAACATTCCAGCTACTACGCAAGTGTCAGAAATAATGAGCAAAGATCTCAAGCACCGAGGCTTTAAATTTGTAGGCAGTACTATCTGTTATGCATATATGCAAGCGATTGGTATGGTTAACGATCACACCATTGATTGTTATAGACATGCTGAACTTAAGCAGAAATATTCATAAATACCTAAACGTTTATAGCTAGTAGTCTCTACTCTTCTTCACTGTGTCGGGGTCGCATATTGAATGTAACTTACTATTTTATTGAGTGAAAATCGCATAGCGTTGACAGAACAACGCAAACATGAAAAGATTCGAGCTTAACCATAAACCTTACTTTGCTCATGGACTAAGGTTAATTTAATTCTGTCTTCTTTTTTAAAGACCCTATTCACACACATCAATACCAAGGTATGACGGCATGAAAGGGATATTAAAAATTGCGTTTACATTACTGGTCAACGACAAAGGAAAATTTGCCGCTTTACTGATGGGCATTACCTTTGCGGTTTTTTTGATGGTGATGATGACCTCTATCTTTTCCGGTGTTTTGCGTAGCGCGTCATCGGTAGTCATTAATATAGGTGCCAAAATTTGGGTGATGGACCCTGCGGTAACGACAGTTGCCAATAGCATACCCATGCCTGATTTTGTTCAAGATGCGGTGCGCAGTATAGACGGGGTTAAATTTGCTGTGCCTTTATATGCTGGTGCAGCTACTCTTAAGTTGACTAACGGCGTTTATCAATCAGTCTCTATATTAGGCCTAGACGATACTTCATTATTAGGCCGCCCAGAATTGTTGGAAGGCAATATAGCCGATATATTTGCAGAAAATGGTTTTTTTGTTGTTAAAGACTCCGAAATTAGTAAATTGAATGATCCACACATCGGCACAACGTTCGAACTTAATGAGCATCGCGGCGTTATTGTTGGCATAGCTAAAGTTGCCGCCAACGGCTTATTTGGTATGCCCACGCTTTATACTACCTATAATAGAGCCACACAATATATCCCCACCTCTCGCTTTACGACATCTTATGTATTAGTTGAACCCAAGAGCCCAGAAGCAGTGCTTCATATTAAGGAGGAGGTTGAAAAAATGGGATATCTTGCCGTGACTAACGATGAGTTTCGCGCAAATATTTCGACCTACTACAAATTTAAAACAGGTTTAGGCACTAATATACTGATTATGACTATGATCAGTTTTATAGTGGGTTTGTCTATTTCTGGGCAAACTTTTTATACCTTTATATTGGAAAACCTTGATAAATTTGGTGCTTTAAAAGCCATCGGTGCCAAAAGTCGTGAATTAATTATCATGATTGTGTTTCAAGCAGGTTTTACGGCTTTAACCGGCTACGGTTTGGGGGTTGGTTTATGCACCATCATGATAGGTTTAGCTAAAATGCGCTTACCAAATTATGCCAGTGTCGTCACCTTTGGTAATTTAGGCATCGCTTTTATTATGGTACTGATTATCGCCATATTCTCTAGTTTAATCGGGGTACGAAAAGTGCTAAAGATTGAACCTTTTGATGTATTTAGAGGCTAGGCGATGGCTAATACGGCGATTAGTGCACAGCAATTAGTTAAATGGTTTGGTGAGGGAGATGCCAGAACTAATGCGGTTAAATCGGCCAGTTTTGAGGCCAGCTTTGGCGAAATATTTTATTTGGTGGGGCCCTCTGGTAGCGGTAAAACTACGCTATTAAGCATGATATCAGGCATACTCAAACCCGATTCGGGTAGCGTGTGTATTGATAATACTGATCTCTGGACTTTAAATAATGATGAGTTAGCAGACTTTCGACTTAATAGAATTGGTTTTGTGTTTCAAGATTACCATTTGTTTCCTCGCTTAACGACCGTAGAAAATGTCGCTATTCCGTTAATTCTAAAAAAGTATGATTGG
>CAIUAS010000352.1 GCA_903897205.1 uncultured Gammaproteobacteria bacterium | reverse complement strand
ATTGAAATCGAACTTATTGCCGATAAAAATAATAATTGTCGCTTAATCGGTAACGCAACGGGATTATATGCCTTAATTCGCAATTTAGTCGATAACGCAATACGTTACACTCCAACCGGAGGAGCCATCAAAGTTGTCATTGAAAGCGTTGGAGCCAATATTATTTTGAAAGTAACCGATAACGGCCCTGGCATTCCCGCTGAGCTGCGCTCGCGTGTCTTTGAACGCTTTTTTAGAGTGTTAGGCACCAATACACAAGGCAGCGGCTTAGGCCTTGCCATCGTGCAGCAAATTGTAAAACTGCATGGAGGTCGTGTTGCTTTAGGTGTGCCAAGTGCAGGCATGGGTTTAGAAATTGAAGTTATCTTGCCTAAGAATAAAGAAGTAATCAGCCAGCTCTTTAATAAATGCAAGAATTAGTGGTACATCAGTTACCATTGCGGGTTTAATTTCAAACATAGGTATTTCCTGATAAAAATTGAATATAATAACGTTACGTTAAAATTATTAGTTAAAAATTTCAAGTCGTGTATTGTTTCCCCATTCTCTTATCTGTTTAAAAGCGGGTTCCAGGCTTTTACCTTTTGCCAACAATAACGTCCATGGCGGCTTCAAAAGGGCAATATGATATCCGGCGGCCATGCAAGTCCGCTAGAGCAGCCTGAACAACTCAATGAGTTAATAGTAAACTTCTTAAGCTAGCAAAGATTTACTACTGTTTATTGACAGAGAAAGTTTAAATAGTCTGTAAGATATAAGCTAACTAGAGATTAGCCAAAAGATTACCGTGGGTGATTCATGGGTGATCCCGCTGCCCAATTTGCAACGCAGAATTAAAAGATCAGGCTAAAGCAAGCTATCAAGTTAGCTTAAAATGCGCCACCTTCACTTATCCCCAAAATCTGTGGATAACTTTGGGGAAAAATCGTGTGAAAATATCCTGACACCTGATTTTTCCAGCGCTAAAGTTAAATTGTTCATTATTTCAACAAGCAAAAAATATATCATTAAAAATCAATGAGTTAAACATTGTCAAGATAAAGAAATATGAATTTAACTCAAAAAAATTCACCCCCCTCGATTAGGGGTAGAGTGCATAATAATATCACTGTGTAAAAGTCTGTATTTTTCAGCCATTTTTATACTAGACATCTCATTTGCTTGCTATTATCCTGTGTTTTTCTAGCACAATTATAGGCAGGATGACTATGCAACTCGCCGACCCTAACCTCTTTCGGCAGCAAGGCTATATTAATGGCGCTTGGCAAGAGGCCGTTAGCAAGCAAACCTTGTCTGTTATCAATCCAGCGACAGGCCATACGATTGGCACAATACCCTTTATGACAGATGCTGATGCGCGCCTGGCGATTGAAGCAGCGCATATAGCCCTGCCCGCCTGGCGCAACAAAACTGCCAAAGAACGTGCGCAACTCTTACGTCGTTGGTTTGAACTTATCATGGCTCATTTGGATGATTTGGCGATGATCCTCACTACCGAGCAAGGCAAACCTATTGCAGAAGCCCAAGGTGAAATACGCTATGGTGCCAGCTTTATTGAATGGTTTGCTGAGGAAGCTAAACGCGCCTATGGTGATGTCATTCCTGCGCCGGTTAAGGATCAACATATTGTCGTCATTAAACAAGCTATCGGTGTGGTTGGCGCTATAACACCTTGGAATTTTCCCAATGCAATGATCACCCGTAAATGTGCACCCGCTCTCGCAGCAGGCTGTACGGTAGTGATTAAACCGGCAGAAGCGACCCCCTTTTCAGCTTTTGCATTAGCTGAATTAGCAGAACGCGCTGGCATACCACCAGGCGTAATAAACATCATTACAGGCGATGCAGCATTAATTGGTGATGAGCTTACGCAAAATCCTTTAGTCAAAAAAATAACATTTACCGGTTCAACCCGTGTTGGCAAATTATTAATGCAAAAGTGTGCCAGCACCGTAAAAAAAGTATCTTTAGAACTAGGCGGTAATGCGCCTTTCATCATTTTTTCGGATGCTGACATCGATGCGGCCGTTGCCGGTGTCATGGGATCAAAATTTCGAAATACGGGACAAACCTGTGTATGTGCTAATCGAATTTTAGTCGAAGATAAGATTTATGATATTTTTCATGAAAAATTGGTTAATGCAGTCCGGACATTAAAAGTGGGCCATGGTTTAGAAAAAGATTCACAACAAGGGCCTTTAATTAACTTGGCTGCCGTCGAAAAAGTTGAAAGACATATTACGGATGCCATTGCCAAAGGCGCCACTATCAGTTGTGGCGGAAAGCGCCATGCACTGGGCGGTAATTTTTTTGAACCTACCGTATTATCACAAGCAACACCTGATATGTTAATTGCACATGAAGAAACCTT
>CAIUAS010000351.1 GCA_903897205.1 uncultured Gammaproteobacteria bacterium | reverse complement strand
CTACACGACGCTCTTCCGATCTCATTGTTTGAACTGCGCCTTGCGCAACGATATAAAAAGCCGAGGCTTGGTCTTTTTCATCGAAAACAATGCAACCACGCGCCGCTTTTCGTAGTTTCATATGGGAAAATAATTCGCTTAATTCGGCGGCATTAAAAATTTTAAATACGCCTAAAGTGATTAAAAAATTGCTATTGATTTTGCGATTTTCTAATTCAGTTAAACTAGCCAGTGTAGGCTTGCTAAGTTTGGCCCGTTTGGCAAAATAGGGCATTTTTTTAATGTCGACTAAACGACCGATTAATTGTTGGTTGATATGATGCAAACGTTTGCTAACGCCCTGATCAATAGCTGTGCATATTTTATGCGCGATAATAGGAGCGCATAATTGCAGCATTTTGAAATAATCGCAGCTGATAAAATAACAGTGGGTTTTATTCAAAGTGATAACGCTGGCAGTAGTAACGCCGCCATCAATAAAAGCAATTTCACCAAAAAAATCTTGCTCAGTTAAGCTCGCAATTTTATTTTCTATGTTTCCTGGTAAGCGTATGTTTATTTGTACGCTACCTTGTTTAATAATATACATCCCGTTGCCAATTTTACCCTGTTGAATAATTAGGGTGTTAGCAGAAAATTCATATGATTTTACAAAAGGTAAAATATAATCAAGTTCAATAGGTTCTAAGGTTTGTAATAAGGAAATATTTTTTAACATCGCTTTAATGTTTTGTTCGTGCATGTGAGTTGTCCTTAAATATCTATATTCTCAGTGATTATTTTCATTTCAGCGTTTTTTATATAAGCCGTGATTAAAGAATATTCGGGTGCTTCAATCCAGGTGGTGGTATCTTCCGTTAGCGGTTCCGAAGCGATAATGACACTGGTGCGTTTATCGCCGGCCATCATGTTATATTCATTATGATGGAAGCGGTATTCTTGGCCATAGGTATACCATAAAGAGTTATAGGTGTTGGGTAGGTGTGTGCTATGGAAATCATCGTAAAAGCAACCAAAATTAAATACATAGCGAGTGGCTACTAAATAATCGCCGCCAGTAATAAACAAATTAACTGGCGATGCAGTTTTGATTTTATGTTTTTGCCTTACCTTGCTTAAAATAGCTAGGGTTTGCAAAATGGCTTGGCGTGTTTCGCTTAAAGTAGGGGCGACAGCGCGATTTTTAAATTGTGACATAAAGATAGCATATATCCACTCGCTATCGGTAGTGCCATGAATCAATCGGTTAATGGCAGGATCAATATAATTTAATAAATCATATTTCATTTTGGCAAAATGCATTAAATTACCATTATGCGCTAGCGCTAATTTACAATTCGAATAAATAAAGGGATGCACATTTTGTTCCGCCACTACTTCGTGTTCGCTATAAGGAACACCGCGAACATGAGCAAGTAAACAATCGGTCTTTATTTTATTGGCCAGGTGTTTTAAATTAGCATCATAAAAAGGTAATTCGGCGGTTTTATAAATAAAGGGGATTTCTTTGTCATGAGAATTTTTATCCCAAGCGGCCATGCCAAAGCCCGCTAAATTGTGCATGCGCGACATAAAACGTGCATGGTAACTTTGTTTAATGAGCGAACTGTCGGGCTTATATAGCAAATCATCTGCTAAAATAGGTTCTCCTAAATACATTAAAACGCGGCACATGATATTTCCTTATCTTTAGTATTAAACGCGACGAGTATAGTACAAGTTAAATCAAGTGACTTCTATGCTTGCCTCTTAAGTCGCCCTTCTATACTATTTGCTAAAATACATTTTAAGATAACAAAGGTTATTGGCGAGGAATAGTAATGAAAAAACAGGTCAAACACTTCGGTTCTTATTTTCCTGAACAAATTAACAATGAAAAACTTAAAGCGTGGGTAGATGAAATTGCTGTTTTATGTGAGCCGGACGCTGTTTATTGGTGTGATGGTAGCGAAGCAGAGTACAACAGATTTTGTGCTGAAATGGTTGCTGCAGGTACTTTTAAAAAACTGAACCCCAAGTTACGTCCAGATAGCTATTTAGCTTGCTCAGATCCGAGCGATGTTGCTCGGGTAGAAGATCGCACTTTTATTTGTAGCCAACGTCCAGAAGATGCGGGCCCAACCAATAACTGGATGGAACCCAGTGAAATGAAAGCGACACTAACCCATTTATTTAGGGGTTGCATGCAAGGGCGAACTTTATATGTAGTGCCTTTTTGTATGGGGCCTTTAGGTTCTCCGCTTTCACAAATTGGCGTAGAACTTACCGATTCGCTCTATGTCGTTGTAAACATGAAGATCATGACGCGTATGGGACGTAAAGCACTTGAGCAATTAGGCTCCGATGATTTTGTAAAGTGTCTGCATTCAGTAGGTATGCCATTAGCAGAGGGGCAGCAGGATGCAGTGTGGCCTTGCAATAAGGAACATAAATATATTGTTCACTTCCCCGAGGAACGGGCTGTCTGGTCATTTGGTAGCGGTTATGGCGGTAATGCTTTGTTAGGCAAAAAATGTTTTTCATTACGTATTGCCTCAGTGATGGGTAAAGAAGAAGGTTGGTTGGCTGAGCATATGTTAATCCTCGGGGTAGAATCGCCCCAGGGTAAGAAAACTTATGTTACGGCCGCTTTTCCGAGTGCCTGTGGTAAAACAAATTTTGCGATGTTAATCCCCCCTGCAAATTTTAAAGGCTGGCATGTAACGACTATAGGCGATGATATCGCGTGGATTAAACCAGGTTCAGATGGTCGCTTATACGCGATTAACCCCGAAGCAGGTTTTTTCGGAGTGGCGCCTGGAACTTCTTATAAAACAAATCCAAATGTCATGGATACCATCACTAAAAGCACTATTTTTACTAATGTTGCTTTAACGCCTGAGGGCGATGTGTGGTGGGAAGGTATGACAGAGACGCCTCCTGCAAAGTTAATAGATTGGCAAGGGCAGGCGTGGACGCCAGCTTGCGGGCGCAAAGCGGCGCACCCGAATGCGCGTTTTACCACGCCAGCGGCGCAATGCCCTTCTATCGATCCGGAATGGCAAAATCCACAAGGGGTACCCATTAGCGCATTTATTTTTGGTGGCCGCCGTGCAACGACGATTCCATTGGTTTATCAAGCGCGCAGTTGGGAAGCCGGTGTTTACCTTGCGGCAACCACCGGCTCTGAAACCACGGCGGCGGCAACGGGAACTGTGGGTGTATTACGCCCTGATCCAATGGCCATGATCCCTTTTTGTGGTTATAACATGGGTGATTATTTTCAGCATTGGTTAGCATTCGGGCGTAAGGTTAAGCATCCCCCGAAAATTTTTGGGGTAAATTGGTTTCGCAAATCCAATGAAGGCGATTATATGTGGCCTGGTTATAGTGAAAACATGCGCGTACTTAAGTGGATTTTAGGGCGCGTTCATCAAGATATTAGTGCAACTGAAACTCCGATAGGTTTTATTCCCAACTACGAAGATTTAGATTGGACCGAGTTTACAGGAATCAATGCGGAGTCTTTTGCCGAAATTATGAAAATAGATCCCATAGAATGGGCTAAAGAAATTAATTCACACGCGCTATTTTTCGAAAAATTTGGTCGCTATTTGCCAGAGGAATTTTCAAAAATTCAAGGGCAATTAGGCGCTGTTTTTGACGATAAAAACGTTTCTATACGCTAATATATACCAGTTCTGTTGCAAGCGGTAAGCTATCTCTAAGAAGGAGTCTCGCAGCGACAGGGCCCCGGGCCACCGATTTTAGCTAGCGCAATAAAAACGCAGAACCATCGCCGGAATGGATATCGTTCTAGTTAACTAATGATTTTAAACCAAGCCATTTTTGAATTAACGAACGTAATCTACTGAATGCGATTGGTTTAATTGCATAGTCATTAATCCCCGTTGTTTTAAATTCTTCTTCGATAGTTGCGAAAGTAAATGCAGTTAGCATAATGTGCGGGCGATTGGTGATGCTGAGATTTTTTTCTTGGCTGCGCAGTGCTTTATCAAGTTCAAAGCCATCAATATCAGGTAAACCACAGTCTAAGAGAATAATATCGTAAGGATTGGGGCACATTAATAAAGCCTGCATACCGTTAACGGCAAGATCAACTTTACAGCCTAATTTTTGCAGCATTAAAGTGTGGACTTTTTGAGTGATAGGCTCATCTTCAACGAGCAAAATATAAGGATTACCCTTTAAAACTTGCCTAATTTCTCCGGCGGATGATGAGGTTGGCATATTATTTCCTTATTAAGGTCAGGGTTAACAGCACATCGTGATTTATTTGATTATTATCCCTTCTATAGCGATATCCTTCAATATACCGAACGCAAGACATTTTTGCCAGGGCGTTTGAAAAATAATAATAATAAACCGTGTTTTTATATGGAGTTTCCTAGGGATAATTTAGATAGGAAGTAATTTTTGAGTAACTCCGCGATCGTTTTTGCTTGCATCTTTTTCATAAGCTTACTTCGGTGCATTTCAACGGTAGATAGAGTGATTGCTAACTCTTGTGCAATTTCTTTGCTGGTCTTGCCACTAATTACCAGGGTTAAAATTTGTTGTTCGCGTGAAGTTAACGTAGTTAAGTTTTTTTTAAAATGTTCATTAACATTACGTTGGTTTGTTAGGTTAATGGCTCTTTGTACTTGTTCTAATAAGAGTTGGTTGTTGAAAGGCTTAGTAATAAAATCGTAAGCGCCCGCTTTCATTGCGCGCACGGCCATAGCAATATCACCATGGCCTGTTATAAAAATGATGGGTAGTTGACAGGAGCGTTGCTTTAATTGTGCTTGTAAATCAAATCCACTGATGTTAGGCATACGCACGTCTAGCAATAGACAACCATTTATATTTATATTGGAATGATAATAAGTTAAAAAACACTGAGCGTTAGCGAAATGTTGACAAGGTAGCTTAACAGAAGCAAATAAGCAGCAAAGGGCATCTGCTACGGCTTGATCATCTTCCACTATATAAACGATAGAGTTATCCATAAAATTTACAAAGGTAAAGTAAGTTTAAAACAAGTCCCTTTGTTATGGTTTGAGTGGCAAAGTACCAGCTGGCCACCATGCGATTCAATAATGGAACGGCAAATTGCAAGGCCAATACCAAACCCTTTTTTTTTGGTGGTGAAATAAGGCTCGAATATTCGTCTCTGCAGATCGTTAGGTATGCCCGCTCCATTGTCGGCTATAGTTATAGCAGTTTTATTGTTTTCTAAAAAGGTGCGCACATGAATTTTTTTACTGGATTTATTAATTTCTTGCAAGGCTTCAATACTATTTCTGATAAGATTTATAATAACTTGTTGAAGTTGAATGCGATCGACATATATTAGCAGGAGGTTTTGGTCGAATTCTAGAGTTATTTTTGGTAATTCTTCCGTTAATTCATAGCGAAGAAATTCAATGGCCTCGGTAATTAAAGTGTCTAATTGTGTAGGCTCATAATAAACGACTTTTTGTTTAGTAATATCTTTGATCCGATGAATAATGTTGCCTGCGCGTTCGGCTTGCTTAACGATCTGTTCTAAAGCTTCAGTCAGTTTATTAGAAAGCGGCTGAGTTTTTGTTAATTGACTAACACAAAGTTGCGCGTAAGTTGCTATCACAGTTAAAGGTTGGTTGAGCTCGTGGGCCAATCCAGAAGCTATTTCACCCATAGCGCTTTTACGAGCGGTGTCAGCTATTTCTATCTGGTTTTGGCGTAGGCGTAATTCATTCTCTTTAGCGTCGGTAATGTCCCATACCACCCCTATCGAGCGAATAACTTTGCGCGCATTATTATAATATACTTTTGAGTGCTCTTTTAAATAACGGATATCGTTATTAGGATGAATAACCCGATATTCATGATTAAAATTAGCTGTCTTATTTGCTAAGGCAATCCCTGTAGTATATTTTATTTTCGCTCTGTCAGCGGGATGTAGGCAACTTAAAAAAAAGGCATAGTTCGGTTTAATGTTAACATCCGTTATACCAAATAACTGATAAGTTTGCTGATCCCAGTAGGCGGTATTATTAACAAAATCTTCCGTCCAAACACCAATCTTTGCAGATTCTAAGCCCAGTTGTAATTTCTCCTTTGCTTCTATTAAATTTTGTTCGGTTGCTTTGAGCAAAGCGATAGTAGCTAAGTGCTGTTCTTCTAGTGTTTTTTTGTGCGTGATATCAGTAATAGTACCTGTATATCCCTGAATAATGCCGCTAGGGCTTAAATCAGGAATGCCTTGGTAATAACCCCAGGTTATTTTTCCGTGCGTAGTTTGAAAGCGAAATTCCGCGCTAAACGGCAAACAACGTTTAACAGCCTCATGCCAATTAGCCAGTGCTGATTCTTTATCGGCGGGATATAAACTGTTAGCCCAGCCTTCACCTTGTATTTCTGCAAAATTCAAACCACAAATTTCACAGGCGCGCTTATTGGCGAATAAACAAAGACCTTGAACGTCCGTATAAAACATTCCAACAGGTGATAATTCCACTAAAGTGCGATAGCATTGTTTATTAAATGTAGATAAATCCATTTGGCCTGCCTGATGCTTATTTTCAATAGAGTGAGAGGGAAAGCTAAAATAAAAAGCGAAAAAATTTTACCATTATTTTTAAATAAAATCTTACTGTAATTAAGCGCTTATCGTAATTAAGCTCGCTCAAAGATAAGTTGCCATCTGTTACTTTTGCCAGCGATATTTCTCTGTGTTAGAGTAGCAGCCGCAATGTTTTATCAACGTATCAAGTTTCTAAAAGCGAGGGGAGTAATGCTTATGAATAAACGCGCAATCAAAAGATATTTATTGAGCGCAAGCATGGCGGGTGTTTTGGCCAGCGTATGTATGAATGCAAATGCATCTGCTTTTCAACTGTTTGAATACAACGGCGTCAATGTAGGTAATTTTGGTGCGGGCGCTGCTGCTATTGCTAATGATGCAAGCACCGCTTTTTCTAATCCGGCCGGCATGGTACTTATTCCCAATCAGCAAATTGTCTTGTCAACTAATGCCATTATTACCGATATTAAATTTAAAGGGACGGAAACATGGGCAATGTCATCTTTCGGCTCTCCTCCACAACATGGAACTGCCCAAGGCGGCGGCACTAAATACGTTCCAGCTTTTCATTATGTAACACCCTTAGCGGATAATTGGGCATTTGGCTTTAGTGTGAGCGCCCCCTTTGGCTTGGTAACAAATTACGGCGATAACTCGCTGGTTAATTACTCAGCAACCGACTCTCAATTAGAAACCATTGATTTAAGCCCCAGTTTAGCCTTTAAAGTAAATGACAAATTATCGATTGGTGCAGGGTTTGATGCAGAACATTTAGACGCGACTTTAAATGGTACCGTTGGCATACCTATCATTTCGCCGGCACTAAACACTCAAAGCACTAACAAAGGCAGTGCTTGGGGCTATGGTTGGCACGCCGGTGTTTTATATCAATTTACGCCACACACACGTGTAGGCTTGGCTTATCATTCCCAAGTTCATTTTGATGTGACAGGGACCAGTAAATTAACCGGCCCATTAGCCAATCAAGCTAATGTCAATGAGCCAGGTGTATCTAGTAACAACAGTCTTGAAACCAATGTGACTTTACCGCCATGGACAGAGCTAAGCGGATATCATGATATTAATCAGCAATGGTCTATCGATGGCAGCCTTGTTTATACGCAATGGAGCTTCTTCAATGACGAATTGCATATACAAAACGTCCAGGGCGTTGCCGCAACAATACCGCTATCGTATCCGCAAATCGTAGTCAACATGCCAAACCATTTCCGTAATACCTGGCGTGTGGCAGTGGGCGCGAATTATCGTCCAGCAGACAAGTGGATATTACGAGCTGGCGCAGGCTACGATCAATCGCCCGTTAAAGACGCTTATCGTGGTGTACGCTTACCTGATTCTGATCGTTATGCGATTGCTTTTGGTGCGCACTATCAAGCGATTAAAACATTAGGTGTTGACGTAGGTTGGACACACTTATTTGTTAAAGAGGCAAAAGTTAATTTAGATGCGCAAAGCGGTTCGCAGGATGCTATTACCAATGGTAAATTCTACAACCATGCTGATATCATTGGCGCCCAGTTAACATGGGACATTACGTAGTTAATTTTATTAGCTTTAAAAAGGCGAGGACACTCGCCTTTTTTTTTAATAATTAAACTGCTTTAATTTGATCCGATAGAGGAATGTATGCGCGCTGTTATGCTTGACTTAGTTGGCTTAGAATTAAGCCCAGAAGAAAAAGAATTATTAATGCATCCACAAGTGGGCGGTATTATTTTATTTACCCGCAATTATGAATCGCCTAAGCAATTAGAAAATCTATTACAGCAAATTCGGCAATTAAAACTTGCGCATCTTTTAATTGCAGTTGATCATGAAGGTGGGCGCGTACAGCGATTTAGGGAAGGTTTTACTCCATTACCAGCGCTTGGAAAAATAGGCGATCTTTATCAAGCTCAGCCAGCACAAGCTAAACAATTAGCTGAAATACATGGTTGGCTTATGGCAATAGAATTGCGGGCAATGGGAATGGATTTTAGTTTTGCTCCAGTACTAGATGTTAATAAAAATATTAGCCAGGTTATTGGTGAGCGCGCTTTTAGCCGCGATCCAAAAATAATTAGTGAATTAGCCAGTATTTACATCAAAGGCATGCAAAGTGCAGGAATGGCGGCGGTGGGAAAACATTTTCCAGGACATGGTTCTATTGCGGCGGATTCACATATTGATATTCCCATCGATACACGTTCCTATAGCGCCATTGAAAAAGATGATTTAATTCCATTTGTTAGTTTAACCAAGCAAGCGCTTGCAGGTATAATGCCGGCTCATGTTATTTATTCTGCTGTGGATCCTATGCCAGCAGGTTTTTCGAAGTTTTGGTTGCAAACTGTTTTGCGTGAGCGTTTAAAGTTTGAGGGTGCTATTTTTAGTGACGATTTATCGATGAAAGGCGCCAGCCAAATTGGCGATATGCCAGCGCGCGCGAAAGTGGCTTTTGCAGCAGGTTGTGATATGGTTTTGGTGTGCAATGATAGAGTCGGTGCAATAAGCGTTATTGAGCGATTAGAACGCGATGGATTTAAAAGCACTCAGCAAATGCAACAGCGTCTGCAGGCAATGCATGGACAAGGTTCAATCACGCGAGCAGATTTAATAAACATGCCAAAATGGCATGAAGCGGTCAATTTATTACAAACATTAAATTAAAAAAGGTACCTTATGCAACTCCCTAATAAAATTAAAGAAGTTTATGAAAAAGCAACTTGCCTTTATACCAAGCAGGAAATTGAAGTTGCATTGGATAAAATGGCAGTGGAAATTACGGAAAAATTAGCGGATAAAAATCCTATTTTATTATGTGTCATGATAGGCGGATTAATTCCTGCGGGGAATTTATTGCCGCGCCTCAATTTTCACCTGGAAATCGATTATGTGCATGCAACCCGTTACAATGGTGTGACTCGCGGTGGCGAATTAGAGTGGCTAGTAAAACCACGCGTGTCTTTGCAAAATCGTGCTGTATTAATCATTGATGATATTTTAGATGGCGGCATTACCCTGGCGGCGCTAGTAGATTATTGCAAGGCACAAGGCGCCAGCGAAGTATGCACCGCTGTTTTATTAGATAAAAAACAAACACGCTTACCAGGCGGCCCAGCAAAAGCTGATTTTACTGGTATTGCCATGGAAGATGGATTTGTCTTTGGTTATGGCATGGATTACGAAGGCTATTTACGTAATGCCCCAGGCATTTACGTGGTAGCACCTGAACATCAATAATATTAAGCCATCTAAAAAATAATTCGCTTAAAACTTTTTATAATTTTAAACTCGGCCGCAAGCAGCCGAGTTTTTTATATAAGCAAGATTATAAAACTAAGAAAATAGCTTATTAATGGTAATGGGTTTATGAGTAAAAAAAAGATAAAATAAAAAATATCTATTACTCATGAAGGATTAACCTGTGGCAATAAAAAATTATTTAGCACAATTAGTCACACGCATATTTGGCGAAATTAGTTGGAGCAGTCCAGCCTGGTTGCAGTCCTTGCGGGGTAGTTTAAGTCAGTGTTGGCATGTGCATAAAAAAGTGTGCCTTAGTGTTTTATTAATATTAACGGCTTCCGTGGTTATTGTTGCTGGTGGCTATTATTGGTATAGCATGCAACCTAAACCTATCCGAGTTACTGCTAATATAACGTCGCCACCAGTTACGCCAGTTGTCGATAAAATTCTGGTTCCAGGGCCAGTAGTGATTGATTTTGGCATTCAAACTGAGCGTGGTTTCATTGCGCGTTCAGTAGCGCCGCTGGCTGAGATTGGTAAGCCTGTTACACAAGGCATTACCACCGTTCCTGCATTAACGGGCCAGTGGCGCTGGCAAACTGATAGTGAGTTAGTATTTACGCCAACCCAGGATTGGCCCGCCGCGCAAAAATATCAAATTAACTTTGCTAAAAAGGTATTTGCAAAAGAAATAAAAATGGCGCAATACCGTTATGATTTTTCTACGCTGCCTTTGCATGCAGAAATTACTGAATTAAAATTTTATAAAGATTTAACTAATCCACAGTTACAAAAAATAGTAGGTACCCTCCAATTTAATTTTCCTGTCGATAGCAAGAGTTTAGAAAAAAATACTAAATTAATTTTCCAGGAAATTAAAAATGATCAATTAAATTTAGCGGCGCAACAATATCCCGTTAGTTTTTCTTATGACGAAAATAAACGAACCGCATATATTCAATCGGCCCCTATTACTTTGCCAACGGTGCCGCGTTTTATGGAATTGACTATTGCAAAAGAAGTGCAAGCCATAAATGGTCTCGGTAAAACCCATGAGCGAATAACCAAAAAAGTATTAATTCCTGATGTTGGTAGCTTTTTACAAGTCAACGATGTCAAACCCATGATCGTTAGAGATGAAAATGATAATCCTGAGCAAGTCATTAATATTGAAACAGCCTTAGGTGTAACAGCAGCACAATTACAAAAATATTTACAAGTTTATGCGCTGCCTAAAGATTACCCTGCTAGTTCATACCAAAATGCCATAGTGGATTATCAGTGGAGTAACCCTGGCGAGGTAACGCCAGCTGTTTTAAAACTGGCAACACCGCTTAACTTGCAAGCGTTGCCTGAACCCCATCCGTATCCTACTTTGCACAGCTTCAAATTAAAGGTAAAGACACCTAATGCATTGTATATCAAAATTGACCAGGGCTTGCCTGGGATAGGCGAATTTCATTTAAACAAAGATTACGCTACCGTCGTGCAAGCGCCTGCCTATCCGCAAGAAATTAAATTTCTTCATAAAGGCGCTTTAATGGCCTTAAGCAGTGAGAAAAAAATAACAGTCGCGGTGCGAGGAATTCCTCTCATCAAATTTTCTATCGCTAGAATATTAGCCAAAGATATTAATTATCTGGTTAGTCAAACTTATGGTAATTATCAAAATCCTAAATTTATTAGCGATCATTTTAATGAAAATGATATTGGTCAAATCTTTACGGAAAAACGTCCATTTAATGTCGATGGTTCGAATGAACTACAATATAGCACCCTAGATTTAAAGCAATATTTAGGTGATAAAGCCACTAATGCAGTCGGATTGTTTTTATTAAAAGCGCAAGCATGGGATCCAAAATACGATGTTTCAATGGGCACCGAAAAGGCCCAATTAATTTTAATTACCGACTTGGGGGTGCTAGTTAAAAATAATGCGAATGATACGCATGATGTATTTGTGCAGTCTATTGCGCAGGGCACGCCAGTAGCTGATGCTAAGGTGAGCGTTTTAGGTAGAAATGGTTTGCCTATTGCCAGTGCAACGACAGATAGCGAAGGTCATGTTAACTTGCCATCGGTTAACGATTTTAAAAATGATCAAGCCCCCACAGTTTTTTTAGTGCAAAAAGCTAAGGATATTTCTTTTGTTCCATTTGACCGCTACGACAGACAATTAAATTATTCGCGCTTTGATATTGGTGGCGTTAGTGAAGAAAGAGATAGTAATCAATTAACCGCTTATTTATTTTCTGATCGAGGCATTTATCGCCCAGGTGATAATGTTCACGTCGGTATTATTGTTAAAAAACAATTTGGACAGGGGCAGCCTACCGGATTACCGGTGGAAGCAATTATCACGGATCCACGGGGCGCTACGGTAGTCGATCAAAAAACAACGTTGCCCGAAAATGGCTTTTTTACCTTGGACTATAAGCCAGACGCCACCGCGCCCACGGGCGAATACAATGTCAGTCTTTATTTAATTAAAGAGGGTAAAAAGGATGGTTTATTAGGTGCAACCAGCGCACGCGTAGAAGAATTTTTACCGGATCGATTGAAAATGCAGGCGCAATTAATTCCGGCGCCAGGTGATTTCGGTACGCAACCCGTTGGCTGGTTTTCGCCGGTGGGTTTAAAAGCAAAAATAAAATTATTAAATTTATTTGGTACGGCAGCAACCGATCGACGCGTGACCGCCAAAATTATTTTAGCGCCTAGAAGTTTATATTTTGCAGCGTATGCAGCTTACCAATTTGTTGATCCATTGCTGGATCCTAAACAACCTCCAAAAGCATTTACTGAAAATTTAACAGCAACAAAATCGGATGCAAAAGGTGAAGTTGAATTTAAGCTAAATTTGGAAAGTTTTGCTAAAGCAACTTATCAACTAAAATTTTTAGCGGAAGGCTTTGAAGCCGATGGTGGGCGCGGCGTTAGCGCAGAAACTTCTATGCTGGTTACGCCGCTCAATTATTTAGTGGGGTATAAACCGGATAGTGATTTAAGTTATTTAAAACAAAATAGTCAGCACAGTGTTAATTTTATAGCGATTAATCCTGCCTTAAAGCAAATTGCTTTAAATAAGCTAAAGCTGCAATTATTAAGCGTAAAAACAATTTCTACCTTAGTAAAAAAACCGGATGGAACTTATCACTATCAATCGGTGCAACAAGAAATGCCGCTTAATGCCACCGATTTTTCTATTGCCGCCACGGGTAGTCGCTATAACTTACCGACTAAAACCATCGGTGATTATGCCTTGATAATAATGGATGCCAACGGTAATGCCTTAAGCAAACTCTATTTTTCAGTGGTGGGTGAAAGTGGTAATCCTGTTGCCAAAAATGCAGTATTAGACGTTAAATTAGCTAAGCAAGAATATGCGCCAGGCGATACTATCGAAATGCAAATTATTTCCCCTTATACCGGTGCAGGCTTAATTACCATTGAACGCGATAAGGTATACGCCTATAAATGGTTTAAAACAGCTAACAATAATAGCGTGCAAACGATTAAAATTCCCGCTGATTTTAAAGGTAATGGTTATGTCAATATTGCGTTTGTGCGTGACTGGGATTCCAATGAAATTTATCTCAGTCCATTAAGCTATGCGGTTGTTCCATTTAAGTTAAGTCATGCAACGCAAACTGTGCAGATTAATTTAGTAACCCCTGAATTAATTCAGCCTGGCCAAAATTTACCGATTCAATATAGCACCAGTATTCCTAGCAAGATCATTGTTTTCGCAGCAGACGAAGGCATTTTACAAGTTGCCGATTATAAGACACCAGATCCCTTGGCCTATTTTTTCCGTAAACATGCCTTAACGGTT
>CAIUAS010000350.1 GCA_903897205.1 uncultured Gammaproteobacteria bacterium | reverse complement strand
TTGATTGATGGATTCGCCGCGGAATTCACCGGATTAGGTCGCGGCGTTGCTTTTAACATATCTAACGTTAAAAAACTGGCTTCTGGGCTTAATAGTTGCTTGCCTTTATCAAGCGGTTGATCGGCTTGAAAATGCAGCGCATGCCAAACACCTTGATTCGCTAGCGTGGCATATAAACTGACTAATTCTTCCAGTGTAACTTCAGCGCCTCCTAAAACCAGCGCTAAACCATAATCTTTTTCGGGTTTTAATTGACTAACATTCGCCTGCTGTAAAAATTGATATAAGGTCGGATTTTTTAATTGATTCGCCAAATAAACCGCCGGAATGTTACGGCTTAAAGTTAATGCATCTTTCGCTTTAATAGGCCCCATGAAATCATTATCAAAATTTTCTGGGGTATAAGCGCCAAAACTACTTGGCGCATCTTTTAATACGGTGTCTGGATGAATTAAACCTTGATCAAGGGCTAGCGCGTAAATAAATGGCTTTAAAGTAGAGCCTGGCGAACGTTTTGCTTTAGTGCCATTAACTTGCCCATTGATTGTTTTATCAAAAAAATTAGCGGAACCCACCAAGGCTTTCACTTCCATATTGCGACTATCAACCAACATAACTGCTGCATTATTAATACCAAATTGGTGTTGCTGCACTAAATATTGATTAATTATTTTTTCTATTATTTTTTGCAACTTAAGATCAAGGGTCGTGGTAATAATCGATTGCTGGCGATTATTAGCTAAAACGTCGTCCACCAAGTGAGGCGCTAGGAAAGGTAAATTATTATGGGCTAACTGTAAGGGTAAAGTCATTAAAGCTTTTTTATCAGCGTCAGCTGGATGCTTTACTAACCAACGTTGAAATAATTTATTGCGCGCACTGGTTAAATCTTGCCTATTTTTGGGAGCAGGAACACGCCTGGCTGGATTTTGCGGAATAACACTTAACGTTAATGCCTCTGGCAAATTAAGCTCAGCGGCGGGTTGACCGAAATAAATTAAACTTGCTGCGCCTATCCCTTCCAAATTACCCCCATAAGAAGCAAGGTTAAGATACGCTTCTAATATTTGCGCTTTTGAATAAAATAATTCTAATTGCATGGCGCATAATATCTGCTTTATTTTTCCCGAAATAGTTTTGGAACTTATCCCGAAACGAATACGCGCCACTTGCATTGAGATAGTTGAAGCGCCTATTTGCCGTGTATGCAATACATAGGTTTGCCAAAAAGCTTTAAATATAGCCAAAGGATTAATGCCAAGATGCCAATAAAAATATTGATCTTCTTGCAATAAAGTTGCTTGAATAAATAAAGGTGAAATATTTTTTAATGGCACATATAAGCGATATTTCTCATCCGGCGTTAAAGTCAAACGTAATAAATGTTGCTGCTGATCGTACACCGCTTGAGAAAAATTTATGCCTTGTAATAACGGTGGTTTTATAATGAATAGTTTTAAACCGGCGGCTATTAAGCCCAGTATTATAAAGACGATTAATAATTTTTTCATTTCACTCGTTTTAGCCTTTAAAAGAACGCCCGTACAAAGCGTACTTTAACTAGCGCTCTCTAAACGATTACGCATACTCCTAAGCTTTTCATAGATTACTGGATCGTTATTTTCCCAGCCACACCTTGCGCCTGAATAGCCTGGTTATACATCGCCTGGGCAAAAATAGGCGGCACGGTATAATCGCCCTTATTGGTTGCACGCAAACGATAACTCAAGGCCAACGCCGCTGGATTAACTGAGCAATAAAATATAATTCTATCTTCACGCACATCGACATAATCACAACCTGCTTGCTGAATAGAATTAGGCACCACTTCAAAACCACCTGGCAATAAATCAACGATAGCAACATTATTAACCGTTTTATTATTCAGTGTGCGAATTTGAATATGCCCTTCAATTTCGCCCCCTAAATTCGCGCGGTTAATAACTTGAGCTTGATTATTGCGATATTCACGAAATACCTCAACACCCTTGGCAAGCACATTCGCCGGCGTTTTTGTAGCAAATCCCGTTTGATTGACTTGATAAAAATATAATTGCTCGCCAGGATTTTTAATTAACAACTGCTTCGCAGCCGTAGAAAAATTAACTTTTTGATAAGCAGCATCTACTGAGCTGAGTTTATCAATACTATCATTATCTAAAATATCACTGATGGTTAAGGCGCTATTAATAGCAGGCGGCATTGCCTTGGCATAAGCACTTAACGCCTCCGCACTATAAGCGGCAGATAAAGTATTTAAGCTATCACTGCCAATACCTTGCGCCAATGCAATCATGGCAGCGCCACCTAATTTTGGTAACCGTTCAGGAAAATGTCGCGCTAATAAGCTAATATATTGTGCGTCACCTATCAGCGAATTATAAAAATCCGTGCGAAAATTTGGATCTTGCGGTGTTAATTGATAACCACCTATCAAACGATTAGCTTCTGGATCATTTTTTAAAAGTTTATAAGTCGCGGCAATATAAGTACTGATAATATCTTTTTGCCAGCTGGATTTTTGTTGTTGATTTAAGTACAGCAATAAATTAGTTAAATAATTAGTCGTGACTATTTCATTGCGCGTTAATAAATAAATAGCATACGCTTGTAAACGCGCTTCCTCTAAACTGTTAACATTTTGTTTGGCAAAATCTTGCAAATAACCAATACCGCCACTAAATAAATCCAGGGGTATCTCATAACCTTCTAGTTTGGCTTCGGTTAAAAAATCCATCGCATAGACCGTTGCCGCTTTACCTGCGTAATTATCGCCCATACCTGGCCAATAACTAAAACCACCGCTACTGGTTTGGCGTTGGCGCAACACTTGAATAATCGTATTAATTTTCTGTTGGATCCGTTCTGGATTGGCTGCAAACAAAGGTTGCTGCGCAATAACCATCTGAGCAAAGGCTTTACTCACTAATTGTTCGGTACAATCATAAGGAAAATTATCGAGATAACCTTGTAATCCACTCGCCAGAATCAAAGGATTATTAGAGGCAGAGGCTTGTAATATGCGATAATTGGGATAAAGCTTGCGGGGAATATCAATAGTTTTATTCACCGCTTTCGTATAACCCGTTATTAAGGTCGTTAAATAGGCGCTGGCAGGCCGCACACTTAAACTGACCATTCTACTCACGGTTTTATCAGCTTGACTAACCGTGAAAATCACCTTGGCATTGCCTAATTGGTTATTGGCATGCAAAGTAAATTGCACTGCTTTTTCTTGATCTTCTGGAATTATTATTTCTTGTTGTGAAGGACCTACGATATTTAATGCAGACGATGTACTTAATTTAACTAAAGTCGGTTTATTACCTGAGCCTTTTATATTATTTGCAATACTTGCACTCACCGTAACCGTATCATTAGGTGCAATGAAAGTAGGTATGTTGGGATTAACGACATAATAACCCCGCACTTGCATTTGTTTAGCGGCACTGCCGGCTGCATTAGCCGCTACCGCGACAGCCATTACACGAATACGGCCATTAAAATAATCCGGCACTTTATAATTAATAATACGCGCCATGCTATCGCTATCGATGATGCCTGACCAAAATACCACGGGCTTTTCTG
>CAIUAS010000349.1 GCA_903897205.1 uncultured Gammaproteobacteria bacterium | reverse complement strand
TTAAGTAATTGAGTGCGGCCTGGCGTTTTACTTGTTTTGGCTAGTTTTTTATGGCCTGTAATAGCATTTAATGCGCTTGATTTACCGGCGTTAGAGCGCCCCGCAAAAGCCACTTCATAATCTTGATCGGGGGGCAATTGTGCTAAATTAGCCACGCTTAATACAAATTGTGTGCTGGGGAAAGAAATAGTTGTCATTAATAATTAATCTTATGTAGTTGAGAAAATTAAAATACCAGCATTAGGCTAACGCATATTCTAAATCAGCGATTAAATCCTCAGCGGCTTCAACGCCAACGGACAAGCGGACAAGGCTATCGCTAATACCTAATTTTGCGCGAGTTTCAGTTGGAATTGAAGCATGCGTCATAATGGCGGGGTGGTCAATTAAACTTTCAACGCCGCCTAAACTTTCTGCTAAGGCAAATAATTCACACCGCTCTAAGAAGCATCGTGTTTCAGCGAGTTCGCCTTTTAATACCATGGTGACTATGCCCCCAAAACCGTGCATTTGTTTTTTTGCTAAGATATGTTGTGGATGGCTGGTTAAACCCGGATAATAAACTTTTTCTATTTTAGAATGTTGTTCTAGCCATTGTGCGATTTGTAACGCATTATTACAATGACGCTCCATCCGCAGGGCCAATGTCTTTAAGCCACGTAACGCTAAAAAGCTATCAAAAGGCCCGCCTATAGCACCAATAGCATTTTGTAAAAATGCCATTTGCTCACATAATGCAGCGTTATCACCAACCACCGCTACGCCGCCAACCATATCTGAGTGGCCGTTTAGATACTTGGTAGCGGAATGCATAACAATGTCACAACCTAAATCTAGAGGACGTTGGATCCAGGGTGATGCAAAGGTATTGTCTGCAACGACCAATAAATTATGTTGATGACCTATGGCTGCTATTTGTTCTAAATCAGCTAATTTCAATAAAGGATTGGTTGGCGTTTCAATCCAAATCATTTTGGTGTTCGGTTTTATCGCAGCTTTTAATGCATTCAAGTCACTTAAATCAATATAGGAAAACTGCAAACCAGCGCTACGCTGGCGTACTTTGCTAAATAAACGAAAAGAACCGCCATAGAGATCGTCCATTGCGATAACATGATCACCTTGATTTAATAGCTCTAAAATGGTTGACGTAGCTGCCATCCCGGAAGCAAAAGCAAAGCCAGCTTTTCCATTTTCTAAATCAGCAATGCAGCGTTCATAAGCATGTCGAGTAGGATTTTGAGTGCGTGAATATTCATAACCTTTATGTTTACCGGGGCTTTCTTGCACATAGGTTGAAGTGGCATAAATAGGTGTCATGACTGCGCCGGTCGAAGGATCGGGGGTTTGTCCTGCATGAATGACACGAGTAGAGAAGGCTAGTTTCTTAGATCCATTTTTCATAAATTTATTTCTCATTAAATATAATTATTCCAATATGTTATATGTTATTGGTTTATGTTCGCCGTGTTGAGCGTAGTTCTTTATTTAATTTTGCAAGAATTCTTTTATTATCATTTGTAAACGATTTACGATTTGATCCGCTTCTTCTTTATTAATAATTAAAGGCGGCAACAAACGAATGACGCGATCGGAAACTACGTTGAATAATAATCGATGCTTTAAGCCAATCAGCGTAATATCGCGGCAAGGCCTATCTAACTCTATACCTATCATCAATCCTTTGCCGCGAACGGTAATAATTTCTTTTATGCTTCCTAGGGTTTCTTTTAAAGTGTGTAATAGGTAAGTACCTATCTCATTGCAATTTTCGATAATTTTTTCGTTTTCGATGGTATCTAATACGGCTAAGGCTGTGTTGCATACAAAGGGATTGCCGCCAAAAGTGCAACCATGTTTACCTGGTGGAAATAAATTATTTGCCTTACCACGGGCTAAACAGGCGCCGATAGGTAAACCATTAGCTAGTGCTTTGGCAACGGTTAATATATCCGGCAAAATATTAAAATGCTGATAAGCAAACCAATGACCTGTTCGACCAATACCCGTTTGTACTTCATCTAGTATCATTAACCAGTCGTGCTGATCGCACAGCGCTCGAATTTTAGTTAAATAATCTTCAGTGGGAATCGCAATCCCGCCATCACCTTGAATAGGTTCTACCATAATCGCGACAATATTTTTATTATCTGTAAGAGCTGCAAGGGCATTAATATCATTATAAGGGATATGAATAAAACCAGGTAAAATAGGTTCAAAGCCTTCTTGTAAGCGTGTTAAACCAGAAGCACTTAAAGTACCAAAAGTGCGACCGTGAAATCCATTTAGCATAGTTATGACGATAGGCTGGCTAATATTTTTTTTACGCGCGTACATGCGAGTCAATTTTAATGCCGTTTCATTAGCTTCTGCTCCCGAATTACAAAAATAGGCTTGTTCCATACCGGATAGTTGTGTCAAACGTTCAGCCAGTTTCATTTGCTTAGGAATTAAGAACGTATTAGAGGTGTGCAGTACTTTGTTGGCTTGCTCACAAATAGCTGCGGTTATGCTTGGGTGCGCGTGTCCTAGACTGCATACTGCGATACCACTTAAGCCATCGAGATATTTATTTCCTTCTGTGTCCCATAGCCATGCACCCTTGCCATACTCAAAAGCGATGGGTAATTGGGAGTAGTAGGTTGGCATAATGGCGGATGACATGAATGGTACCTCATACTTAAATTTATTGATGAAGCCGATGAGCAAAGAGCCATCGGTTGAAAATCATTTCCCGCCGTATAATAACATGCAGGGAAATGATTTCATGTGGGGGCTTTTTGGTTAGTTTATAAAAATAAGGTTATTCGCCAAAATTTTTCGCCACAAAATCCCAGTTAACCAGTTCCCAATATTTTTCAATATATTTTGGTCTGACATTACGATAATCAATATAGTAGGCATGTTCCCATACGTCGCAAGTTAGTAACGCTTTTTTATGGTCAGTCATGGGAGTGCCAGCATTGCTAGTACTATGAATAGCTAAGCTACCATCAGCATTTTTAACTAACCAAGCCCAGCCAGAACCGAATAAAGTGGCTGCGGTTTTACTAAATTGCTCTTTAAATTGATTAAACGAACCGAATGCTTCATTAATAGCATCGGCTAATGGGCCGGTAGGAGCGGCTTTTGCATCGGGCGTTAAAGAATGCCAAAAAAAAGTATGATTCCACACCTGGGCAGCATTGTTAAAAATAGGACCGGAAGAACTTTTAATAATGTCCTCTAAACTTTTTCCTTCAAATTCGCTACCAGATACTAAGTTATTCAAATTGGTAACGTAGGCTTGATGGTGTTTGCCGTAATGATACTCTAAGGTCTCGCGTGACATATTAGGGGCTAGCGCATCAAGTGAATAAGGGAGCGATGGTAATTCAAAAGCCATAAGAGTTCTCCTTAAGAAAGTTAAAATAATGACAAGTAAATAGGAATACAGTTTAAGTAGCAAGCCATCATTATGCAAGCTGGAATGACCTGCAGGGACAGTAAGCATTTTTTTTATCGCTAATTAAGATTACAATAGCGATTTTATGATTTTTGAGATAATTATTTATGGACACATTAGAAAGAATCAAACAACAAATTGCTGAAAACAAAGTTATCCTTTATATGAAAGGAAACCCAACGATGCCGCAATGTGGCTTTTCGTCACGTGCTGTGCAAACATTAGCGGCATGTGGTACAAAGTTTGCTCATGTTGATATTTTAGCTAATCCTGATATTCGACAAGTTTTGCCACAATACGCAAATTGGCCTACCTTTCCTCAATTGTATGTCAATGGCAAGCTTATCGGTGGCTGTGATATCATCACTGAACTTTATCAAACAGGCGAGCTGCAAAAAATATTGCAAGAAGTAGCCTGACAATAAATTTCTTTATCTTTAGATTAATATTAAAAACTTTTTACTTTCAAAATGAGGCTTATCCATGGAAACAATAACATATCCTACCGTTTTAGTAGGGCGTAAAGCGCCTGACTTTACTGCGGCGAGTGTATTAGGTAATGGAGAATTAGTGAATGATTTTTGCTTATCAAAGCGTACAGCAGGTAAGGTAACTATTTTATTCTTCTATCCGTTAGATTTTACCTTTGTATGTCCTTCAGAATTGATTGCGCTGAATAAACGTATGCCGGAATTTAAGCAGCGTAATGTGGAAGTGATTGGTATTTCGATCGATTCCCAATTTACGCATCATGCATGGCGCAATACGCCCATTGATAAAGGCGGGATTGGTCCGGTGGAGTATCCATTAGTAGCAGATATTAATCACAAAATTTGCCAGGCTTATGGAGTTGAACATCCAATTGCTGGTGTTGCCTTACGAGGAACTTTCTTAATCGATAAACAAGGATTAGTTCGTTCGCAAATTGTTAACGATTTACCATTAGGCCGTAATATTGATGAGCTCATTCGTTTGGTAGATGCGTTAGAGTTCCATGAAACACATGGTGAAGTATGTCCAGCCGGTTGGCGCAAAGGTGATGCCGGAATCAAGCCAACTTCTGAAGGAATCGCGAGTTATTTGTCTGAAAATGCCGAAAGTTTGTAAGAAAGTTACGGTATAAATTATGCAAGAAAAAGCTATTGACAACGAATTACTACGCATTAAAATGGCGAGTAACTGTTTTAATGGCTTAAAAAACAGTTGACTGTGTTTTCCATGTTCTGTATAAAAGCAGCGCATGGCGCTAACGCCAAGGAAAGGCGTACTAGCTAGCGTACACAGTATGTGTGCCTCCTGCCCGCATGGAGTATTGCAGGAGTAACATAAACAGCCAGGGCTGTTTAATTCTCACCAGGACTCTTTACTTAAAAAGAAAGAAAACGGTACGGGAATGGGGAATTAAACAGCCTTGGAAAGGAAAGTATTTGGTAATTTTAAGTTTTTGAGTTACGATACAGTTGCCCTCTTAAATAGGGCAATAAATAAAACTTGAAACTTTAAATGTTTTAACAAATTTATTTAATAACCTAAACAAGGAGACTTATCAGCATGAAATTGAAACCGATTTTAGCCTCATTGATGTTGCTTGGACTAGCTGCTCCTGCCTTCGCTGACGCTCCTGCTACAGCAAATGCGAGCACACAGTCCCAGTTAGATTCAATGAAAGCACAACTTAACAAAATGGAAGCTATCGTTAACCAGAACAGTGCTGGTGGCTTTCAACAAGCTTCAGATTGGACAAGTCGTATCACAGTTAGCGGTATGCTTAATGTAGATGGTTATATGAGCAACACCACGCCTAACTTTGGTGTTCAATCAGTAACTAAAAGAATTGTTAATGATCAAGTTGTTGCAACACGCCATGTAGATGGCTATGCCAGCAATCTTGCGGTAAATAGTGCTAACCTTTTCGTTGATGCATTAGTTAACGATTGGACAAATGTTCATTTAGGTTTAGCTTATAGCTCTAACACAACTTCAGATTTTAATCGTGAAGCTGCTGTTACACAACCAACTTTTGACGAAGGCTATGTAACTATCGCTAACTTTAGCGAATCACCATTTTTCTTCAGAGCTGGTCGTGAATATGTACCATTTGGTGTTTATAACCGTGCTCCAATGGTTCAAAACCCAACTCAATTATTGACACAAACATCTGGCACAGCTGCGCAAGTTGGTTTTGTTAGCCCAGTAGGTGTTTATGGTTCTGTATATGGTTTCCGTGGCCAATCCGATCTAGCAGATCCAGATCATCGTCCACGTGTTGATAACTGGGGTGCTAACTTAGGTTACGCTTATTCCAACGCTATGTACGGTGTTAAGTTAGATGCTGGTTACATTCGCAATATGGCAGATGTTAACTACATTGGTAGCAATCTTGCTGGCTATAACAACAAGGTTGGCGGTTTAGCATTAAGTGTTGATGGTAACATGGGACCATTTGATGCTTCAGCTCGTTATGTAACAACATTGCAAAAATTCAACTCAAATGATGTAGCAATCGTTAAGAACAATGCTTTTGATAATAATGCTGCAGAACCTGCTGCTGCTGGTCTTGAGCTTGGTTATACTTTCCCAGTTATGGCTCATCAGTCTAGAGCTGGTCTAGGTTATCAGCATACCTGGAACTCTGCTCCTGGTTACACAACTGATGCTGTTGGATCACAAACTGTACTTACTAACCATGGTGTAGGTGTTGGTGCGTATGGCTTACCAGCTGATCGTTACTACGCTAACTACACAGTTAACGTATCTAAATGGACAGATGTTGGCTTTGAAGTTTATCACGACAGAGACTACAGCGTATCTAACGGCGGTACAGGCACATCAGCAACAGTTGGTGTTCTTCAACTCGGCGTTAAGTTTGCTTAATTCTTGTTAAGTTAAACAAAAAAAGCCCGCGTATATCGCGGGCTTTTTTTTTGGCTAAAAGTTCTCCAGTTAGCTGATAAACCAACTTCTCCCCTTGTCGAAAGATAAACTTCTTAGTAAGCTCTTATAACTAATTTTATTTGACAATGATTGTTAATATGCTGGAACTCTTCACACAGCCACATGTCTGGGCTAGTTTATTCACGCTAACTGTTTTAGAAATTGTATTAGGTATTGATAACCTGGTATTTATTGCCATTATCAGCAGCCGCTTGCCTATCAAGCAGCAAAAACCTGCGAGAAGAGTAGGGCTTATTTTAGCACTGCTAACGCGTTTATTATTACTAGGCGCTATCACATGGTTAACAAAATTTACCCAACCACTAGTTATACTGCTTGGCCAAGCTTTTTCAGGACGTGATTTAATATTGATTGGTGGAGGCTTATTCTTGCTAGCAAAAAGTACTAGCGAAATTCATGTTGATATGACTGAAGAAGAAAGCGAAAAAATAACGGCTAGAAAACGTATAAGCTTCATGACGGTTATTATCCAAATAATGTTTTTAGATATTATTTTCTCGCTGGATAGTATTATCACCGCAGTAGGCTTAGCCCAAGAGTTTATTGTGATGGCGCTAGCAATAGTAATCGCTGTATTATTAATGGTATTTGCAAGTGAACCCCTTAGCCGCTTAATTAACAATCATCCTTCCTTAAAAATGCTGGCGCTAAGTTTCTTATTATTAATAGGCGTCGTACTAATTGCAGATGGCTTTGCCTTTCATGTTCCACGGGCCTATTTATATTTTGCCATTGCTTTCTCTTTGTTTGTCGAAACGTTAAATATTCTCGCGGGACGTCGAAAAGCTGAGAGCAAGAAAACTTAATGTTTTTGTTTAAAAACAGTCTGTTTTTTCATATCAAATTAAAAAATCTAGTTGCGAAAATATACCTATTCTGGTAAAGATAATCGCCTTAAGGTTGAGCGCAGAGCTCATTAATGGTTTTTACTCGTAAAGAGGATATCGTGATATGCAATTAAAACTTACACCTATAGTAGCTGGCCTTTGTCTTCTAGGGCTTGTA
>CAIUAS010000348.1 GCA_903897205.1 uncultured Gammaproteobacteria bacterium | reverse complement strand
CTCTCCAGGCACCATTTATCTTTTAGGAAAAAATAAAGACGCACTACAGCGCGATTATCAAGCCATTCGTACCAGTGAAAAACAAGGTGTTTACCGAGAAAATGTTAAATCATTTTCGCTTAATGCTAAAAAAACTCGTAATTCAAATACAATATTTAATTATGAAATTAATAGGCATCAATTTTTCCGGCTGCGCCAGCGCTGGGGGTTAGTTTTAACAGCTTCCGATTTATTACTTAATAAAACAGCAGTAAATCCATCTAGATTAACGTTATAAGTACAGGGGGTGAAATGATGCGTTTAAAAGGGAAAAAAGCAATTATAACAGGTGGTGGACGCGGCATAGGACGTGCTATTGCACTAAGTTTCGCGCGAGAAGGGGCCGATTTAGTAATTACTTATGTAAGCGATAAAGCTTCTGCAGATGAAACCCTCCGAGAAATTTATAAATATGGTGGTCAGGCCATAGCTCTTCCATTGAATCTAGGTGACCTTACACAAATTTCTCAATTAAAAAGTGAAGCAATAGCATTTTTAGGAAAAGTGGATATTTTAGTCAATAACGCAGGGTTTTTAACACGAAAAAATTTTTTAGATATTGCACAGGACGAGCTATTTAAAGTATTAAATATCAATTTAACCAGCCCATTCATTTTATTACAGCAAATAGCGGCTCAAATGCAGCAGCAGAATACCGGTGGTAGTATTATTAATGTTTCATCTATCAGTGATCGAATAGCATCTAACGGGTTAAGTCATTATCAGTGTGCAAAAGCAGGCCTTAGCATGTTAACTAAAGGAGCGGCGTTAGAGCTGGCTCAATACGGTATAAGAGTAAATACAATTTCTCCAGGATTAACAGCAACGGATATTAATCGCAATCAATGGGACAACCAAACTGAGATATGGCGTTCACGAGTGGCGGATATACCATTAAAACGTGCAGGTTTGCCGGAAGATCATGTTGGAGCAGCTATTTTTCTGGCATCTGATGAGTCTGCTTGGATGACAGGCGCATGCCTTGTTATGGATGGCGGTCGTTCTATATTTTGATAATAAAGGAAATAATAATGGCAAAAGGTAAGAAAAAAGATGAAATTGATTTAGAAACGATAATTGAGAGCTTGCCTGGCTATATTTACTGGAAAAATAGCAAATCGCAATATATGGGGTGCAACCGTAATTTAGCAAGTGCATCGGGACTCAATAAGCCCTCCGAAATTATAGGAAAAACGGATGCTGAATTTGCTTGGGGTGGTCAAGCTGAGAATTTCAAGCAGGATGATCAAGCAGTGATGGCTTCAGGATTAGTGAAAATTACGGAACATATCCTTCCGGGTTTTTCTGGAAGTGATTCATATATTCGTACGGAAAAAATTCCTTTATGTAATAAACAAGGCGCCATGATTGGTGTATTGGCTGTGGCGCTTGATGTTTCTGATTTAAAAAAAACTCAAAACGCTTTATCTGAACAGATAAATAAGACTGAACAAGCTTATCGCTCTAAATCAGAATTTTTAGCAACCGCCTCGCATGAAATAAGAAATCCTATTGGAAATGTTATTTATAGTATTGATAGTGCCAATGAACTTATAAATAATCTTAAAAAT